>JAQSXN010000228.1 GCA_029256665.1 Paenibacillus sp. | reverse complement strand
CTCCCTTTGAAGGATTAATGCATAGAATTGACCCTTGCATGGCTGACTAATACGCGTCGTATAAACAATGCGATGCCCAAGCTGACGAGCGTGACGATAAACGTAAAGATAAAGACATGCTGCGAGCCCGACATCATTGCGTTTGCGATCTCTTCCGGCAGCGTCGGTCCCGAGGAATCGTGCAGATACTTTTCCATCCCGCCCGAGAGAAGGCTGATCGCGATTGCGGTCCCTATCGCCCCCGCGACTTGCTGCAGCGTGTTCATAACGGCCGTGCCATGAGGATATAGCTCCGGAGGCAGCTGGTTTAAGCCATTGGTCTGCGCCGGCATCCACACCATGGAGATCCCGACCATCAAACCGATATGAAGCGCTACGATAAAGGCCACGGAAGAAGCAAGCGTTAAGGTCGTGAAAAACCAAACCGTAGCGGATACGATCATAAAGCCGGGAATCACGAGCCATTTCGGTCCGTATTTATCGAATAATTTGCCCATCCTTGGCGAGAGAATTCCGTTAAGCGCGCTGCCCGGCAGCAACATGAGACCGGTCTCGAGCGCGGATAATCCCATGCCTTTCTGCAGAAACATCGGAAGAATAATCATGCTCGACAGAATGATCATCATGCACGCCAAGACTAAGAGCAATCCTACGATGAACATCGGGTGCTTGAAGACGCGAAGGTTCATCATGGGCTCCTTCATCGTAATCTGCCGCAAGACGAATAGCCCAAGCGCGATAAGGCCGACCACGATCGAAGTCATCACGACCGGGCTGCTCCAGCCTTCCGCGCCTTCTCCCGCTTTGCTAAACCCGAACACGACACCGCCGAATCCAATCGTCGAAAGCAGGATGGACAAGACGTCAATGCGCGGCTTTGACACTTCGGTCACGTTATCGAGATACTTCAGCCCTACCAACAAACCGATGATCAAGAACGGCAGCGACAACCAGAAGATGTAATGCCAGGTTAAATATTCGATCAGCAGCCCTGCTACGGTCGGTCCTGTCGCCGGAGCGAACATGATGACCAGTCCGACAAAGCCCATCGCGGCACCGCGTTTTTCCGGCGGATAAACGACCAGGATCGTGTTGAACATCAGCGGGAGCAATAGTCCCATGCCGAAAGCCTGCATCACTCTCGCGGCCATCAGCATCTCGAAATTAAACGCGAGCGCGGCTATAACCGTGCCGACAATGGAGCTCGCGAGCGAACCGATAAAGAGCTGCCTGGTCGTAAAGCGCTGAAGCAGCAGTCCGCTGAGAGGCATCAGAATGCCTAGCGTCAACAGAAATCCGGTCGTCAGCCACTGAGCTGTTGCGGCCGTTATTTGGAACACCTCCATCAAATTGCTGATCGCGATATTGAGCGCCGTCTCGCTGAACATCCCAACGAACCCGCAGATCAATAACGACGCCATGATGGCACGCGTGTTGTACGTCTTCATTACTCTCACTTCCCCTGATACAGAATAGTTGTTGCGAGGGTTATCGCGACTCCTCTCCGGTCGATCCTTACCCCCAGCAACCAATAGTAACACTGCATTATCTATAGTTACAATAGTTTTTTGAAGCCGAAATGAAGTAAAGCGCTTGCAGTTACAAAAAAAACAAAAAACAGCCGAAGCGATCAGCTGTTCTCCGGGACTTCCCAGCGATGTCTGTATGTTGTCAGATTGGGATGCGCGTCGGGCGGAGGCGCGGTTAAGACGAGACGAATCTTGCCGATCCATTCTTCGAACGAATGGAACGAAGCGAACGAGTTTGCCGTTTCCGGCGATACATATAGAAACATCGGCTGCGGATATTGGTCCGCCAAATGTCGAAGCGCGGCTTCGATCGGCGTATATTTTTTTCGTCTCCCCTCCCAATTCTCCACGATAATCGTATCGCCGTCCGCTCTCTCCTCCCGCCATTCGAACAATCGGTCCACGCGCTTGTAGTAAGGCTCGATCGGGCTCTTCCTCATGCGCTTCGCCGTTTCCTCATGCAGCGGATAGAGGACCAGCTTCGCGAACGATCGTTCGGCCGCCAGCAAAGCAGCCTCTTCCAACTGCCGATCCGTAACGTCTTGGAACGTATCGTAATACACGAGCGTCCCCTTTCCCGATCGGTTATCCTTTTCTTCAACATAACCATACGAAACCTTGCGACTGCTTCGATCCATCTAATCCCTCCATGACCTTATTCGCGCGTTAGTATTCCCGTAAAAACCGAAAATCAAGTAGACGATTTATTCGTCCTGCATGGCAGCTCCGCGCATTCTGCTTTTGAATTGCTTGGGCGTACATCCGTTAAAGCGACGGAACATCTCGTAGAAATGCGCCATGTTTTCAAGCCCGACCGATGCGGCGATATCCGTTACTTTCCGATCCCCCATCGCAAGCATTCGCGACGCTTTGGCGATGCGTTTGCGATTCACGTATTCCGTAAAGGAGATTCCCATTCTGCTCTTGAAATATTTGGAGAAATACACATAACTCATGCCCGCGAGCCGGCTGAGCTCCGTCATGCTTATTCGTTCGCCGAGATTCTCGTCCACGTGCGCGATGACGGGTCTTAGCACCTGGGCATCCAGCTTCTCGTGCGAAGAGAGTATTCCTTCTTCGTCATGTCGAATCAACGTTAACATAAGCGACTTGATGAGCATGCTGACCGCGATTTCGTAACCATGCCTTCGTCGCATGACTTCGTCATGTATGCGTCTAATGGCGATGCCGGCTTCGCGGCTAGCTTCCGGGTTGCGGCGGAACATCCCGTTAAGCGCGTCGAGCGGGTGCAGCGCCTCAATGAAGGAGCTGGAGAAATTCATCGTCGCGGGATCGAAATACGGCTCGAAATCGACATGCAGCACGATGTATCGGACATCATGATCCGGATGCGTATAGCCGCGATGCAGCTGGTTGGAGCCTACGACCATAACCTCGTCCGGCACAAGGGTCAGTGATTCATTCAGCGTATGCATCTCGTGAACGCCGTCCAGAACCATAATGAATTCCACTTCCTTATGGTAGTGCCAGCGCGGAGCGACGGATTTTTCGGGCTTCCAATCGCTTTTGTGCTGCGTGAAAGTCCACACCTTCAAACAAAGCCGCGGATTTTGATAGTGAATCGGTTCCTTAAAGATCTCCATGTCATCGCCTCGCAATGTGAGGAATAGCTTCCCGATATTGAATATGGATACAAATCCATTAAATTATCGCATATACGCCCCCCATTTATCCATGTATGATTAGGACAATTCATCAATTCATGACAAAGGGGATGTTTTTCGATGAAAGTAGCGGTGTTGGGCTGCGGGGGCATGGGAGGCGTACATGCCGATTGTTACGCGAAGCTCGCGGATGTCCAATTGACAAGCGTTTGCGACCTGCGCGGCGAGATGGCGGAGAAGCTGGCCGCTCGTACGGGTGCAAAGGCATACGACTCCTTCGACCGAATGCTGGAAGAGGCGGATTTCGATGTGATCAGCATCGCGCTCCCTACCTATCTGCACAAGGAATTTACGATTAAAGCGGCCAAAGCAAGAAAGCATATTATTTGCGAAAAGCCGATCGCGCTCGCCGCAGAAGATGCCAAGGAGATGATCGCGGTCTGCGAAGAGTACGGCGTCCGGCTGTTTGTCGGCCATGTCGTCCGTTTCTTCCCGGATTATGCCAATATCATTGAAACGCTGGAAAGCGGGAAGCTCGGGCGCCCCGGCGTCGCGCATGCCAGCCGAATCGGCGGCCATCCCGGCCGCTGGTTTGCGGACGATGCCTGCAGCGGCGGCGTTATCATGGATCTTATGATTCATGATCTGGACTTCCTCCGGGCATGTATGGGCGAAGTCGTCAGCGTCTATGCGAAGAACGCCAGGAAGGAAGGTCTGGATTACGCGCTCGTCACCCTCCGATTCGTTAATGGCGCAGTGGCGAACGTCGAGTCGAACTGGGGGTATCCCGGTCCCTTCCATACGAAGGCGGAGATTGCAGGAAGCAAGGGCATCATTCGAACCAATAGTTTAAAGAGCAGCTCCTTGCAGATCGTGAAGCAAGCAACGTCTGCCGATGCGAACGCTTCCGTCGTTATTTCGGAGAGTCCGGGATTCCGCAGTCCTTACGAGCTGCAGCTGGAGCATTTTCTCGCCTGCGTTCGCGACGGCAACAAGCCGATCGTAACGGCCGATGACGCTTTCAAAGCGCTTGAACTGGCGCTGGCCGCCAAAGAAAGCGCTCTGACGGGCAAAGTCGTTTATTTGAAAGGAGCAGAGGACAATGGATAAATTGAAGATTGGCATGATCAGCTTTGCGCATGGACATGCGTTCTCCTATCTGAACTCCCTTCTCTCCATTCCGGAGGTGGAAATCATCGGCATTGCCGATCCCGAGCACGGCAGAGTCGCCGACGTCGTCAATAAACACGGCATAGCCTATTACGAGGATTACCGCGCCCTTCTCGAGAAGCCGCTCGATGCCGTCGTCATCTGCTCTGAGAACGTATACCATGCGGAAATCACCATTGCCGCGGCGAACAAAGGCGTACACGTCTTATGCGAGAAGCCTCTCGGAATCGGCATGGACGAGATGAATGCGATGATCGAGGCTTGCAGAAGCCATAACGTTCAATTAATGACCGCATTCCCGTGCCGCTACTTGGCAGCCGTTATGCAGGCCAAAAATGCGGTCGATCGCGGCGATATCGGGGAGATCGTTGCCATCAAAGGAACGAATCGCGGCACGGCCCCCGGCGGCTGGTTCGTTGATCGCGAATTATCGGGAGGCGGCGCCCTACTGGATCACACGGTCCATGTCATGGACTTGATGCGCTGGATTACGGGCTCCGATCCCGAAGAGGTGTACGCTTATGCGGCCACGCTGTTCGACGAAACGCTCGGCGTCGACGATGCCGGCATGATTCATGTAACATTCGAGAACGGAACGTTTGGCGTAGTGGATACCAGTTGGTCCCGAAAATCTCCGTTCCCCACATGGGGCGACGTGACTTTGGAAATCATCGGGACCAAAGGGGTGTTGTCCGTGGACGCCCTCGGTCAAATCAATGAGCTATATTGTCGAGAGGCCGGCGCGGGTCAGTGGAATTATTGGGGCGATAACATGGATTTGTACCTGGTAAGGGCGTTCGTTCAAGCCATCAGACTGGGCGAGCGGGTACCGATTAGCGGAGAAGACGGCTTGCGTTCGGCGGCGGTCGCTTTGGCCGGATATCAATCGATGGAAACGGGACAGCCGGTCCGAATCCGTAAATAGGCCCAGTATGTGAAATCTTAAACTTTCCTGTAAATTGAAAAAGGAGCGACAAGCCGCATGATGCGCGATTTGTCGCTCCTTGTCTTATAAGGAGCCGAAAGTTTAGCTAAGACCGGCTTTCGTCAAGCCGTACGCCGCGTCAGCGGAGCCCGGCACTGTTTTGAAGGCAACGTTGACTCGGTTCCAAGCATTGATCGCCATGACGGAGAACGTTAGATCCGAAAGCTCTTTCTCCGTGAATTGTTCACGAACACGGTTATATACTTCGTCGGGGACTCCATGCTCCGGAAGCTTGGTCAGAATCTCCGTCCAAGCCAGCGCGGCACGCTCGCGCGGAGTGAACAGCTCCGATTCTCTCCATATCGTCGTGTGGTAGAGGCGAAGCTCGGTTTCGCCGTGGATCTTGGCTTGTTTGACATGCATGTCCAGACAGAATCCGCAGCCGTTCATTTGCGAAGCTCTAATGTGAACCAGATGAAGAATCGTCGCTTCGATGGCGCCTTTATTTTCGGCCATGCTGAAGTCCAGCATTTTTTTGAAAAGCTCCGGGGATTGCTCCATATAATTGATGCGCTGTGTCATAAGTGATACCTCCTGTTTATTGTTTGTACACTTATAAGACAGTACGCGACATCCGTTTGTGACATTATTCCTCGGAAACAATCTTTCTAATCTTCAAATGATATAATAACCAATACATCCGCACCACTTATGAATGGAGGTTCGTCATGCGTAAGCTGCTCTTTTTTCTAGGCCCCGCGGGTGCCGGCAAAACAACGCTTGCCGAAGCATGGCTGCGTAAACACGGCGGCGCCTTTCTGGATATGGACACCTTGCTGCGTCCTGCAGCCGAAACGATCATGAAGCTTGCGGGTCAAGATCCGTCCGATCGGGATTCCCCTTTTTACAAGCAGCATTGCCGCGAGCTCGGATATCGCATCACGATGGATGCCGCGCTGCAGCAGCTTGCTCTCGGACTCGATTCGGTCGTCGTCGGCCCGTTTACCAAAGAGACCGAAGATGCTGGCTGGCTGACTAGCGAGCTTGATCGCATCGGCGCCACGACATCCGATGTCAGCGTCAAAGTCATTATGGTGTCTCTGCCGTCCGAAGATGACTACCGCGAACGTATTTCTGCGCGAGCCTCCTCTCTCGACGACTGGAAGCTTGCCAATTGGGAACAGTTTCGACGCTCCTTAGCCCCGCGTAGGGTTGCATGGCCGCTGCCATCCGATTCCGTGCTGCAATTTGACAACGCCGGTCCATTAACCAACGACAAGCTTGCGATACTGGAGCGTTTTGTTGGTAATCATCACG
>JAQSXN010000227.1 GCA_029256665.1 Paenibacillus sp. | reverse complement strand
CCGAACGCGCCAAGCGTTGACGTAACCGTGGTTACCGCCAGAATGCCCGCCATAACCCAGCTGTCCAGCAGAAATTGGATGCCTGGCGCATCTGGCAAGTTCGACTTCAGCGTATTGCCCAAAAACAGCACGTACAGCCCCAGAATGATGAATACGGAGAGGAACGACATGGCGACGGCGGTTCTATCCCGAAAAAACAGCTTTAAATTCCGTTTCGCGATTACGATCATGATCCTCTGACCTCCTTGCCCGTAAGATTCAAAAAAACATCGTCCATGGTTCCGCTGATCACTTCAAAGCCAGCCAGATTATTGCGGCAGCCATCGATAATTTCGAGAGCTTGAAGCGTGTGCTTAAGAGGAATCTGGAATATGCCGCCGGACTCCGCGTAAGAAATCGATAGAGCGGTCAGATGCCTATGCAATTCACCTGAATCGATTGGCGCCAGCTTCAGAAGATCCGTCGCATGCCGATCCCGCAAATGCCGCGGCGTCCCCTTGGCTAACACCTTGCCATGATCCATAATGGTAATAAAATCGGCCTGAGCGGCTTCTTCCATGTAATGCGTGGTCAGAAATATCGTCATGCCTTGCTCCTGCTGAAGCTTTCGAATCGTCGACCATACGTTTTGCCGCGTTTGCGGATCAAGTCCGGTCGTCGGTTCGTCCAGAAACAGGATCGAAGGCGTATGGATAAGCGCGCGGGCAATATCGGCCCGTCTTCGCTGTCCCCCGGACAGCTTGCCGTAAGGACGCTTCAAGAAATCGCCGGCATTCGCGATTTCGACCGCTCTGGCGACGGCAGCCTTCAGTTCGGCTCTTGACAGCTTATAAAAGCTGCCTCGCACATCCAGGTTTTCTTTTACCGTGAGCAAGGGATCCAACAGACTATCCTGGAATACGATGCCGATCGAGGAACGAATGCCGTCGTCTTCCTTGCCCAGTCGAAATCCGTTAACCGTTGCTTCTCCTCCATCCGGCTTCAATTGCGTCGTCAGCATATCGATCGTCGTAGACTTCCCTGCCCCGTTCGGTCCCAGAAAGGCGAACATGCTGCCCTGCTCGACATAGAAGTCGACGCCTTTGACCGCTTGCAGCTCCCCGAATGATTTTCTCAGTCCAGATACCTCGATTATCTTATTCATCGCTAACACCGCCTTCCCGGCGCGTTTTCAACAATCGCCTGGATAATTGTTCGTTTATCGATTTCGCGTCAGCCTTGTCTTTGATCATCAATACGGCACTCACTCCGAAATAGATCAATAGGATCATGCCTATGGTGGTCAACATGTACGTCCAGGTAAGCGGGATCAGCTTGAACGTCAGCCCGGCCGTAAATACGACAATTACTGTATCCGTAATGCGTATTAGCGCGGCAAGGAGCTGATTGCGAACCGGCAGCAGATCCGTCACGGCGATGAGGAGCGTAATGCTGAACATCATGAGGAAATAAATAAAAATATCGTTGACCGTCATCGGCGGGAAAAACGTCAACTTTGCCAGTACGTTATAGATCAGGATAAAAAACGTAAACGAATAACAGGTGATCGAAAAATAAGTTTTAAACGTCGACATAGCGGAGCGCCCCCTTATAATTGAATTTTTTCCTTTAGCGCCTGAACGTAGTGGCGATTAATGATGAGCTTCTCCTTATTGGCAAGCTGGGCCTCGAACTTCCCGTTCAATAATGCCCTGACGCTCGCAAGCTTGGCGACGTTCAAAATACATGATTTGCTGATGCGCAGGAAGTCGCTGTTCGCCAAATGATTTTCCAGTTCATACAGCTTGTAGCTGCATTCGAACACGTTCTTCTCGCCGTACAGAAACGTCTTGTTGTCCGTAGACTCGAAATAGTAGACGTCCTCGAGCCGAATCAGGTGGCTGCGTCCATCCTTCTTTCCGGAAATCGAAAAGGAATATAGCCTGATTTGGGCAATCAATCTTTCTAGATTTTCATCGATGATTCCGCATTTGATCGTGATCTCGATGTCCTGGTGCTCCAAGGACTGGTCAATGACAAGCTTCAAAATTGCCGCTCCTCTCCAATTGGCTATCAAGCTTCTGTACATCAGAATACCATGTTTGACTTGCAGTTCAAGACTTCATTCGGTCAGTTGCATATAGGATGAGGTGAAATGCAGCATGAAGAAGCGGTGCCGGCCGTGACGAAGCGCTTAACCATTCTTAAACGAAAAAAGACCCGCGGCTTTCGCCCCGGGTCGTGTCTCTTGCGTCTTGCAAGACGCTTATTCTTCTTTAAAAATCGGGTTTAGCGACAGCTCGAACTGCAGGCGCTTCTCGCTTAGCCTATACTTCTCGCTAAGCTGAGGACCGCAAGAGCCCGATCCCACGCCGCTCATTTTGTAATCGATGTTGACGAAGGTCTGGTCTCTGCGCGCAAGCTCCGGCGTATGCATGGCCGCCGTCAAATCCGCGGCAGACGAGTGAAGCGCCTGGAAGGAGAACGGCTCCGGCGCGTCAAAGCGCAAGCCCATGCCGAGTTCGCTCGTCACAATTGCCCATTCCGTGCCGTAACGGGAGCCCGTCTCTTGCGGCATCACGTACGTCCGCGCCATCTCGTCCACGCCGAGCAAGTAGCGGCCCTTGCGGACGCTTGCCCGCTTGTCGACGTAGCTTTCATGAGGACCGTAGCCGTAATATTCGACCTCCTCCGTCCCCTTCGGCATCACTAGCGAGATGCCGAACCTCGGCAAGTAAGGCGCGTCTTCGCGTACGTCTACCGCCACGGCAAGCTTAACTTCGCCGCTCGGCAGGAAAGTCCATTCCGACTTGCCGCGCAGGATCGGACTGCGAATATAGCTTCCGAGCGAGAAATCGACCGTCACGATGACGGAAGCATCGGAACCGCGGTCCCAGGATACGCCGTACACCTTCATCTCCGCGCGGCTGTAGCCTTCGCGTTCCCATTCCTTGCGGATGTACATATCGTTATCGGTCGGCGCGCGCCACAGATTAAAGCGAACCGGTTCGTCGATCATCCCCACGCCGTGGCGCCAGATGCCCGTAACGGTGCCTTTTCCTAGATCGAATTCGTAAGCGAAGTCGAATCCGTTGATTTGGAGCATGCCCTCGGTTTCGGCCGCTTCCATGAATTCCGTTCTCGACTGTGCCACGTCTCCAGCTTCAGTGCCGGAAGCTTCCGCGCTTATCGCCTCGAATTGCGCGAACGCGATTTCATGCCCCGGAGCCGCATAGCGGGTCTCGAGATGCTGCCACACGGAGAGCGTCAGCACGCAGCTATCGCCGGCTGCGATTGGTTCGCGGTACGTCAGCGCCACGGTCTGCGTTTCTCCCGCCGCCGCCTCCAGAGGACCGGTTGCGCCTTGGTCGACAAGCTCGCCGCCGCGCTCCAGCTTCCATCTCAGGGACAGATGCGAGAGGTCGATAAAGTCATAGCGATTGGTGATTGTAACGATGCCCGAACGGACATCCTCCGATGCCATAAGGACCGGAGCGATCACTTGCTTGAGCTCCATCAGCCCGACATGCGGCTTCCGATCCGGCGATACAAGCCCGTCGATGCAGAAGTTGCCGTCGTTCGGCTTGTCTCCGAAGTCGCCGCCGTAAGCGTAATAAGGAACGCCGGCCGGCGTCTTGACCTCGATGCCGTGATCGCACCACTCCCAGACGCAGCCGCCCATCAGCTTAGGCTGAGCGTAGATAACGTTCCAGTAGTCCTGCAGATCGCCCGGTCCATTGCCCATCGCGTGACTGTATTCGCACAAGAACAACGGCTTCGCGTTATTGTCGTCAAGCGCGTAAGCCTCGATATCCGCCGTCGATGCGTACATGCGGCTCTCGACGTCCAGCGCGTCCACATTCGTATCGCCTTTGTAATGCGGCGCAGCCCCTTCGTAATGCACCAGCCGCGAGTCGTCGCGCTCTTGAATCCACTCCGCCATGGCGATATGGTTCGGCCCGTAGCCGGATTCGTTGCCGAGCGACCAGAGCAGGATGGATGCGTGGTTTTTGTCTCTTTCGACCATCCGTACCGCGCGATCCACGAACGCTTCCTTCCAAGCCGGATCGATCGCAAGCTTGTGGAACGCGCCTTCCCCGCCTGTGTTGTTGACGCCATGGCATTCCAGATCCGCTTCGTCGACGACGTAGAAGCCGTACTCGTCGCATAGATCCAGGAATCGCGGATCGTTCGGATAATGGGAGGTGCGGATCGTGTTGACGTTATGTTGCTTCATGAGATTCAAATCCTGGATCATGTGATTAAGCGGGATCGTCTGTCCGAGCGTCGGGTGGGAATCATGGCGGTTAACGCCCTTTAGCTTGACCGCGCGCCCGTTGACCCTGAACACGCCGTCACGCACCTCTACCTTACGGAATCCGATTCGGAACAGCAGCACCTCGCCTCCGGCATGCAAATATAAATCGTACAGCTTCGGCTGCTCGGCATTCCATAGCTGCGGCAACTCCACGTTCAGCTCGATCATCCCATGGCCCTTCAGCATCGTGTCGTTCCCCCCGGCCAAGCTCCCGTTCGGAGCGTACAACTCGGTGCGAACATCGACCTCGCCCGTCGTGTCGAGCTCAACTCTGACGGTTCCTTGCGTAAAGTCGTCGCTTAGCTCCGGCTTGACGAATACGTCGCGGACATGGGATTGTTCGCGGGAGACCAAGTAAACGTCGCGGTAGATGCCCGTATAACGCCATAGATCCTGATCCTCCAAGTAGGTGCCGTCGCACCACTTGAGCACAAGAACGGCAAGGCGATTGCGGCCAGCCTTCACGTAAGGGGACAAATCGAATTCGGCCGGGATGCGGCTGCCTTGGCTATAGCCGACAAACGCTCCGTTTACCCATAAGTAGAAGCAGGCGTTCACGCCTTCGAACACGATGTGCGTGCGCTTCTCCAGCCAATCGGAGGACAGGTTGAATTCCCGCACGTAAGCGCCGGCGGGGTTGTCGTCCGGGACAAACGGCGGGTCGTACGGTATTGGGTAATTGACATTCGTATAATGCAGCTGGTCGTACCCGTTCGTCTGCCAGCAGGAAGGCACGATCAGGCTGTCCCAGGACTCGTGCTCCGTGTATGCGCCTTCATAGAATGCATCCTTGACCTCGCTTACGCTGCTATGGTAACGGAACTTCCAAGCTCCGTTGAGGGTTTGATAGTACGGGGAGCGTCCCCGTTTTCCCGATTTGGCCGCAGCCGCGCTGGCGTATGGCAAAAACGATGCTCTTGCCGGTTCTCTATTAACGTGCAAACAATCCAATAGCTCCCAATAACGTTCAATGCCGACCATGTTCGCATTCCTCCTAATCGTTTGCTTTCATTATAGGGTTGCGCTATGATCGGTTGGAATAGCCAAAACGGACAAACCCCCGTACATAATGGACAAGGAGCCTATTATTATGGAACTGCTTTCGTTGAGAAGCAATTTGACGGGCACGCTTAGCGACGTGCTGCCATTAACCGTATATACGACCGGAACGGAATATCAGCGCCCTCTTACGCGTTTGAAAGGATTTTCCGCGCATCAACTGTTCTTAACCGTATCCGGCTCGGGCAAGTTCAGGCGTCTGGCATCCGACAAGGACAAAAAGGACAAATGGGACATGCTCCAGGCCGGCGACCTGCTGTATATCCCCGCTGGCTGTGCGCATGAATACATGCCGGTCTTCGAGGAGCCCTGGCATGTCGCATACGTGACCTTCGTGGAAAACTTCGGCGGCACGATCGCGGGCTGGGGCTTCCGCGACGCTCCCAGACTGTTCGCCATCGGGGATATCCCCGCGTACACCAGCCGCATTCACGATATCTGGTCTCATTCCGGCAGCGACCACGAGCCTTGGCATTCGACCGAATCGCTCATTTCGTTGCTGCTTTTCGTGCTACGGACGAACCATGAAACCAGGCCCGCCGCTTCCCCGGCTGCGTTGCCGATCGGCTACCGGGACTCCGCCGTGGATGTCGCGGTACAGTTCTTGCGGGACCACATGGACCGTCCGCTAACCATCGCATCTTTAGCCGAGCATGTCGGCTATTCGCAGAAGCAGCTGACGCGGCTGTTCCGGGCCGCCTTCGGCACGACGCCGCTTCAATATCTGCACGGGATGCGGATGCGCGCCGCCCAGATGCTGCTGAGCGAGCATCCCGATCTGACCGTGCGCCAAGTGGCGTCCTACGTCGGGATGGAGCCCGTCTACTTCACCCGTTTGTATAAGCGCACGTTTCAGGATACGCCGTCAAGCATGAACCGCAGGTGATCGCTGGCGGCAATAAACGCCAATAATCCGCCAAAGGCTGGATGGCCGGTTGAGTCCGCTGCTCGTTTAGGGCTGGCCACTGCTGCCTGCAACCATGGCGCGGCCCCTACGCCACCAGCCGTATTGTACTCAAATTTGCGCTACATTTGACCGCTCGTCCACCGTTCGCCCACCGTTTCGCAAGCCCATCAGCCGCATGTAGCATAAATTTAAATCACATTTGCTCGTTCGCCCGCCCACCTGCCGCATGTAGCATATTTTTATACTACATTTGCTCGTTCGCAAGCCCACCTGCCGCATTGTAGCATAAATTTATATCACATTTGCTCGTTCGCTAGCCCACCAGCCGGATTGTAGCATAAATTTATATCACATTTACTCGTTCGCCTGCCCACCTGC
>JAQSXN010000226.1 GCA_029256665.1 Paenibacillus sp. | reverse complement strand
CTTGCCGTGGCCGGCGTGCTGGCCAATCTGTTCTTCGGCTCGGTCAGCGGATACGCGTTCGCGAAGCTGAACTTCAGGGGCAACAAAGCGATGTTCCGCGTCCTGCTTGCGGCCATGATGATTCCCGGCATCGTCACGATGATTCCGAGCTTCTACGTGCTTAAGCATTTTCCGCTAGTCGGCGGCAACGACTTGCTCGGCGGGGGCGGCAACGGCTTTCTGAACTCGTTCTGGGGCATAATTTTGCCCGGCGCTTCGGGATCGTTTGCAGTGTTTTTCATGCGGCAGTTTTTCTTGACGCTGCCCTCGGACATGATGGAGATGGCGCGGATCGAAGGCTGCAAGGAGTTCCGCATCTTCTGGAACATCTACCTGCCGCTGACGAAGCCGGCGCTCGCCACGCTTGGCATCTTCACGTTCCAGGCAGGCTGGAACAGCTTCCTGTGGCCGATGATCATCCTCAACGATCCGGAGAAGGCGACGATTCAGATGGGGCTTCAAGCGTTTTCTTACAATTACCAGACGGATTACGGACCGATGATGGCCGGCGCGCTGATCGCGATTCTCCCGATTCTGGTGCTGTTCTTGCTGCTTCAGAAGTATTTTGTGCAGGGCATCGCGTTCAGCGGCGTGAAGGGGTAACAGGCCGCCGAATCTTAATCATCACGAACCGCATATGTGCTTATCCATTCCGATATGGCGAAGGAGTGCATGTGATGAGAAAACAATGGATATCCGGACGAAGGCGGCTGACCGTTCTGCTGGCGGCCGCGCTTGCCTTGCCCGTCCTGGCGACGGGAGGCAACAAGGCCGAAGCCTTCACGTCGGCTAACGCCGACACGGCGATGAACGGATTCGTGAGTACGTTCTACGATCCCGCGGCGAAGTACTTCTATACGAACAGCGATCACCTGATCCATCCCGAACATGCTCACGGTCCCGACGGCGGATTGTACACCGACTTTTGGTGGGAAGCCCAGCTATGGGAGACGGTCATGGACGCGTACGAACGGACGGGAAGCTCGACGTACCGGACGATGATCGACGATGTGTACGACGGCTTTAACGCCAAGGTTCCGGACATGCTCGTCAACGACTTCAACGACGACCTCGGCTGGTGGGCGCTGGCCTGCATGCGCGCCTACGAGCTGACGGGAACCGCCGAATACCGCAACCGGGCTTGGTTTCTATTCAACGAAGTCTATAGCGACTATGACGGCACGTACGGCGGCGGCATCTGGTGGAAGCGGGACGGCACGTCCCCGCAGAAGAACATCGCGACCAACGCGCCGATGGTCATGACGGCGATCAAGCTGATGAACGCGACCGGCGACAATACGTATTTGACGAAGGCCCAGAACATCTATAACTGGATCAAAAGCAGGCTGATCTCCGGCAGCAAAGTCAACGACCACGTGGAGGGAAGCGGCAGTGGCACGGTGGTGGACTGGGACTTCACGTACAACTACGGCACGTTCCTCGGCGCGGCGCTGGCCATGCACCAGGCGACGGGCACGGCTAGCTATCTGACGGACGCGAACAATGCGGCGAACTACGTGATCTCGAATATGACGTTGTCCTACTCCTTGCTCTACGAAGGAGAGAACGATGCAGCCGGCTTCAAAATGATATTCGCGCGAAACCTGAACAAGCTCCGCATCGCGACGGGCAATGCCACGTATCTGAATTTCCTGCAGCAGAACGCCACGCAGGCGTTCAACCATCGGAGAACGTCGGACAACGTCATCGGCAGCGACTGGACGGCGCCGACGGGACCTAGTTACGTGCAAAGTCTCGCCGCCGCGGCGGGCGCTTCGATTCTGCAGTTCACGCCGCCGGACAACTATACGGGCTACATCGCCGGCAATGGAACTTATGAAGCCGAGAACGCGCGCAAGACCGGCGCGATCATCGCGGAAAGCACGCATGCGGGGTATAGCGCCCGCGGCTATCTGGCGGGCTGGAACAGCAACGGCTCGTCCGTTACGTTCCATGTGAATCAGAACGCGGCGAGCACGCGAACGGTCACGATCAGGTACGCCGCGGGAGCCGGCAACGCGGGACGCTATGTCTCCGTCAACGGAACGGTCGCGGCGAACAATCTGTCGTTCGGCGGCACGGGAGGCTGGGGCAACTGGAACACGGTCACGCTGAGCGTCAATCTGAACGCGGGCCATAATACGATCGTGATCGGCTACGACAGCGCGAAGGGCAACAACAACTACTTGAATCTGGACAAAATCTACGGCTTGTAGCATGGAGGGTTCATGAAGCGGAGAAACGCGAGAATCGCGGCCGCGCTTGCCACGGCATTGTTTCTTGTCGTAGCCGCGGCATGGGGAAGCGGGTATTTGAATACGTTATTCGGCAAATCCGGCGGCAAGTGGGCGGAGCGCGCGGAAGAGGCGCAAGCGCAGTTCGGCGAGTCGTTCTGGGATGACAACAGAGGTCTCTACAACAACGCGGCGCCTTGCATGCTCCAATTATGCACCGACCCTTTCAACTATTGGTGGCTGGCGCATGCGGTCGACGTCCTGGTCGACGGGTACGAACGAACGGGCGGCGAACGGTACGCGGAGCAGCTGGCGAAATTGTACCAGGGCATATTGGATCGCAACGCTGGCGTGTTCCCTAACGAATATTACGACGATATGGAATGGATGGGCCTTGCCTGGCTGCGCGCTTACGACGCGACGGAAGACGAGCGGTATAAAGAAGCGGCGCTCGCGCTCTGGGAGGATATCAAGACGGGGTGGAACGAGGAGATGGGCGGGGGTATAGCATGGCGCAAGACGCAGCTGGACTATAAGAACACGCCGGCTAACGCCCCGGCCGTTATTTTGGCCGCCAGATTGTATGACCGATTCGGCCTTGAGGACGATCTGGCATGGGCAAAGAAGATTTACACGTGGCAGAAGGAGAATCTGGTGAATCCCGAAACCGGCCTCGTCTGGGATGGCATCAATCGAACGGGAGACGGCTCGATCGACAAGGACTGGAAATTCACGTACGGGCAAGGCGTGTATATCGGTGCGGGAGTGGAGCTTTACAGGGCGACGGGCGAGGAAGGTTATTTGACCGATGCCCGCAAGACGGCCGCCCATCTGGGCGAAGCCTTCGCAAGTCCCGCCACGGGGATGCTTCCTTCGGAAGGAGAGGGTGACGGAGCGCTGTTTAAGGGCGTACTCGTCCGCTACATGGGCGAACTGATCGCCGTCGATCCGGAAGACGGGATCGCCAGGTCGCTGATGGAGATGCTGAAGACCAACGCCGATAGCTTGTGGGAGTACGGCAAACACGCGGAGTCCGCCTTGTTTAGCAATTCGTGGGCGCAGACGCCGGACGAGGTCGTGCAGCTCAGCACGCAGTTAAGCGGCATGATGCTGCTCGAGCAGGTCGCGAGGCTGGAGCGGGATGGCCATTTATGAGAATCAAGCGACGTGCGGCTTATGACCGACGGATATCGTTCCGTTACGGGAGAACTAGAGCAGAATTAAGGGAGTGGAGACATCATGACATGGGGCAAACGGGCCGATCTGGCCCAGGCGGCGCTTGAAGCGCAATTCTGGAACGAACATATCGGCTTATACAATATCGAGACGCCATGCCCGGACGGGGCATGCAATACGATCTTCCACTATTGGTGGATGGCGCACGCGGTGGACGCGCTCGCGGACGGATACATTCGTACGGGAGACGCCGGTTACGTGAAACGGCTGGAGACTCTGTACGACGGATTGCTCAAGCGGAACGGCGGGGCGTTCCCGAACGAGCTGTACGACGACATGGAATGGATGGCCATCTCGTGGCTGCGAGCTTACGAGGCGACCGGCGTCGAACGGTTCAAGGAAGCGGCGCTGCTGTTGTGGGAGGACATCAAGACGGGGTGGAACGATCACATGGGCGGCGGCATCGCTTGGCAGAAGTCGCAGCTCGACTATAAGAATACGCCGGCTAACGCGCCGGCCATCATCTTGGCTTGCCGGTTGTTTCGCCTGTTCGGGGTGGAGGACGATTTGTCCTGGGCCCAACGCATCTACGAATGGCAAAAGGCGAATCTCGTCGATCCGGAGAGCGGCTTCGTCTGGGACGGGATGAACCGGACAGGCGACGGCTCCATCGACAAGGATTGGCAATTCACCTATTGCCAAGGCGTCTACATCGGAGCGGGCGTCGAGCTATACCGAGTAACCCGCGACGAGCAATACCTGGCCGATGCGATCCGGACGACGGAAGCGACGCGGAATGCGTTGGCGGCTGACTCGACAGGTCTATTCCCCGACGAGGGGGATGGCGATGGAGGGTTGTTTAAAGGGATTCTGGTTCGCTACCTGGCGGAGCTCGCCAAGACGGCGCCGGGCAGGACGAGGGCGGAGGAACTGCTGCTCGACAACGCCAACAGCCTATGGAGCGCGGCGCGGGACGCGGAGCGCGATCTGTTCCACACGGATTGGGGATCCGCGCCGCCCGAACGGGTGACGCTTAGCACCCAGCTTAGCGCGATCATGCTGCTGGAACGAGCGGCCGATCTGGAAGAAAGCGGGATCATCGGAGCACGGTCGGCCTCGTAGCAGGACGCGATCTTGATAAGACATATTAGTGGAAGAACAACATGAAGATGTAACGGTGGCTCATCCGTACCCGCGTGGCTTAGAGCCCGCGAAGGGATGAGCTTTTTTGCGCGCGAACGTATATTACATGTTTTAACAGAAAGAATGAATGGTGGGGACCAACTTTGGAAAGGAGTGGATGTCATGGAGTCTACGCTCGGAGCGGACGAAGTCGTTCGCCGAATCAAGCATTTGCAAAGCTCGGGAGGAGCCATGGGCAAAAAGCAAGTGAAGCAACACGATCCGGAGTTGATGAAAAACGCATTGTTCTACTTCCCAAGCTGGGAGCACGCCCTTAAGAGCGCGGATCAGCTGTAGCTCCTAGCCGCGCGATTACCTACATACATAGATCTTGTTGAACGAATGCAACGACATTCGAAGCCGCAGGCGCATTCCCGCAGGGAGCGGGTCGTCTGCGGTTTTTTTGTTCACGGCAACGGATAGCCGATTTTGATCGAACCCTTTCGTTCGTGTCCGCGGACGTGTTAAGGTACAGGGGAGGATAAGAAGAGACGGGAAGAGGAGAATACGGATGAGCACGCCGATCAACACGAACGACATGCCGCTTACGGTATCGAATATAGCGAAAGAGCTTGCCCGGTTAGGGGTACAAGAAGGGACGACGCTGCTGGTGCATGCTTCGATGAAGTCGATGAATCGCTGGATCGTCGGCGGAGAAACGGCCGTCGTCTTGGGACTCGAGGCGGCGCTAGGCGCGAGTGGAACGCTTGTTATGCCGACGCACACGTCCAGCCTGTCGGAGCCTTCCCACTGGCAGAATCCGCCCGTGCCGGAATCGTGGTGGAGCATTATTCGCGAGGAAATGCCTCCTTACAGACCGGATTGGTCGCCGACATACTATATGGGAGCAGTGGCGGAGTGCTTCCGCGGTCTGGACGGGACGATTCGAAGCTCGCATCCGCAATTGTCGTTCGCCGCTCGCGGGCGGCATGCCGAGACGATTACGCGGGGTCATTCGCTGAATCATGGACTTGGAGAGGATTCTCCGCTCGCTAGAGTGTACGATCAGGATGGCTGGGTGCTGCTGCTCGGCGTTGGCCATGACAAGAACACATCCCTGCATCTGTCGGAGCATCGCGCGAATTATAGCAGCAAGAAGAACGGGAAACAAGGCGCTCCGTTGCTGGTGGACGGCGTCCGCCGTTGGGTGGAGTTCGAAGAGATCGGATACGATTCGGGAGACTTCGGCGCGATTGGCGAACAGTTCGAGAAGGATAGAGGTATCGTTAAAATGGGGGAACTGGGCGATGCGGCAGTTCGGCTTATGAGCGTAAGAGAGCTGGTTGATTACGGGGTATGGTGGCTGGAGCGTTATCGGGACTAGGCGCGTGCTTGCTCCGGCTTGGCATTGTCGCTCATTAAGGCGGAGAGCGTGTCGATCGATAGATAAGCCGCGCCGTCATGGACGATAAACCCGCCTTCGGACAAGCGGCCGTCCGACAAGATGGCATACTCGGCCAGAAGCAAGGAGAACGAAATACGGTCGATGGTAACATCGACGGAAGTCGTCTCCGGGTTGTAGATCAATTTGCCTTCATGCGCTTCGACGTAGCCGCGAATCGGCACATAAACCTGGCCGTTCCGCTCTAAGATGTCTGCAGAGTGGCCCGATAGCTGCTGAACGGCGGATTGTTGAACGTTTGGGGCGGCGTCTTGCTCCGCGGATCGAAGGATCTCGATGCTGGGCACTTGGGCGGCTTCCGCAGGTTCGACGTATGGAGGACGGAACAACCCTCCTAGCAGCGTAGCGGATGCGAGAACGACGACAAGAGTATTGCGGACAATCAGTTTCATTGGAATGGCCTCCTTGGGAAACGGGATGATTGAAGCGAGGTCAAGCTTCGACTATCATCAGTGTACCCCCGAAAGATGCTGGCAATGTCAGAGCCGTATAAAAGAATTGTTAACGATTTTACATTTGCATACGATACCGATACCGATACCGAAACGGAAACCCATACCGATACCGAAACCGAAACCGAAACGGAAACCCATACCGATACCGAAACCGAAACCGAAACGGAAACCCATACCGAT
>JAQSXN010000225.1 GCA_029256665.1 Paenibacillus sp. | reverse complement strand
TGTTGTTGGAAGCGGTATCACGAAGTCGTTCGGGCGCGGTTCCGGCGCCGTTCATGTGTTGAACGGAGTCGATATCGCCATTCCGGCAGGCTCGTTAATCGCCTTTAAGGGCCGTTCGGGCTCGGGCAAAACAACGTTGATCAATTTGCTCAGCGCGCTGGATCGTCCCGACGGTGGACGGGTTATGTTCGAAGGAAACGATCTGACCGCCATGTCGGATCAAGAGCGCGACGGCATTCGAAGAACCCGGATGGGTCTCATCTTTCAATCGTTTGCGCTTCTGCCCCTTATGTCCGCTTACGAGAATGTGGAATTCGTGCTTCGGGTGTCGGGTTTCCCGGCTCAGGAGCGCAAAGCCGCGGCCGAAGGGGCGCTGGAGCAGGTAGGCTTAAGGAGCCGCATGTCGCATCGGCCCTTCGAGCTGTCGGGCGGCGAGCAGCAGCGGACGGCGATTGCCCGGGCAATTGCGCATAAGCCCCGCCTGCTGCTCGCGGACGAACCGACGGCAGAGCTGGATAGCCGGACCGGCTTGCAGATCATGAAGATTTTTCGAGAGCTGGTGGAACAAGCGGGTATGACCATCATCATGACGACGCACGACCCCGCCATTATGGAAATCGTAGATCATGTATATGAACTGGAGGATGGTCGAATTGTCGTTCCGAGCTAAACGAATCAACAGGATTGCCGTCGTCGCGGCGGCGATGGCCGCCGCATTGTCGCTGGCGGGCTGCTCGCTGCTGCCGGCGGAAGAAGAACCGCTTAAGCCGCCGCTCGTCAAGCCGCCGCAAGAGAACTACCGGACGGTCGAGGTCGTGAAGGGGCGCATTACGCAGGAGATTCGAGGCAACGGCACGCTGGAGTCTTATTTCACCGATTCCATGCAGTTCAAAGCCGGCGGCGGAATCGTGAAGGAAGTGCTCGTCAAGGCGGGGGATACGGTCAAGATAGGAGATCCTCTTATCAGTCTTGATACGGGCGATATGGACATCGAGCTCAAGCAGTTGGAACTTAACATGACTAAGTCGAACCAAGCATTAAAAGCGGCGAAGCAGAACGGAGACAGCGAAGGCCTGAGGGTCGCCCAGTTGCAATACGACATTGACCGGCTGAGATACGAGCGGCTGGAGGCCGCGCTGGACGGCAAGCTGCTTAAGGCCGAGATGGATGGTCAAGTGACGTACGTGGCCGAGCTGAAGGAAGGCGATCCCGTTCGCGAATTCGACACGCTCGTCGTCGTGGCGGATCCGGGCAAGCTGCGCCTCGCGTTCCAAACGGACGGATCGCCGGACGTCAGTCTCGTGAGCGTCGGCGCCAAGGCGGAACTGGTCTTCGATGGAAACGTCGAACTCGTGGGAGAGGTTGCCCAGACGCCGTCGTCGGCTCCGTTCACGGAGGATGCGATCGCCAAGGAGCGCAACTCGAAGATGATCTTCGTCGAAGTCGGGAAGCTGCCGGAAGGCGCCGAGATCGGCACGCGCGCGGATGTGAAGGTGCTGCTTCAGGAGCGCAACGACGTAATCATTATTCCTCGCAGCGGTCTGCGCAGCTATCTGGGCCGCACGTTCGTCAGGATTCTCGAAGAAGGAGACAAGATTCGCGAGGTTGACGTGGAGACGGGCATTAAAGGTTCTACGGATATCGAGATCACGAAAGGGCTGGAGGAAGGCATGTTAATCGTGCTTCCGTAGCGGGTGACTAATAAATGGCTTTATTCGTGATGATCATTCGCAAGATGGTGCAGAACAAATGGCTGCTCGCCAGCCTCTTCATGGGCATCCTGATCTCCGTGGCGCTTGTCAGCAGCATGCCGATCTATTCGGAAGCCGTGCTGTCGCGGATGCTGATCAAGGACCTGGAACAGTTGCAGACCACCTCCAATCAATACCCGGGCACTCATTATTCGAACGTATTTGTAACTAATGAAACGCTGGAGCAGATCAATGCCAAATACGACCAGGTTGACGGCTATATGCGCGGAACGGGAGCGGAATCGTTCGGCTTGCCCGTTCAGGAGCTTGTCGCCAGCCTGCAGTCCATGTCGCTGCGGATGAAGCAGGCGGACGATCCTAATCCCATATCGGACGACAATCAGCAGTGGGTGACGGTCAAATCGTATCAAGGCTTGGAAGATCATATCAAGCTCAAGGACGGACGGCTCCCATCCGCGGCGCCCGTAGACGGCGTCTACGAAGTGTTGGTCACGGAGAGCGGGCTTAGCCATTACAAGACGGTTCTGGACAAAGTGTTCGTCGTGGAGGACAAGAAGGCGGCGTCAAAAGTACAGCTCAAGCCGGTAGGCGTCATTCAGAAGCTGGAGGATGACGACCCGTACTTCCGTTTCGGCAATCTGAGCGACATGAACACCTCGTTCCTCATGCCGTTTGCCGCCGGCGAGCAAGTGCTGCTTCGCGCAGGCGTGCTGCCTATGAGCGGGGCAGGCTGGTACGTCGTCATGGATTACACCAAGATGGAGCTCCGCAACGTGGAGCCTTTCGTGGCGGCGCACGAAGCAATCAAGACGGCGATAGGGCGCAGTTATTCGCAATACCAGATGGGCTCCGAGACGAAGGCGCTGAATACGATCAGCGTGTATCAGGAGCGCGCGGAGCAGCTCCGTACGTTGATGTGGGCGCTTAACGTGCCGATTCTTCTCATGCTGGCGTTCTATATGTTCATGGTTTCCAATCTGATCGCGGGTCGCCAACGCAATGAAATCGCCGTGCTGCGGAGCCGCGGCGCCGCCAGATGGCAAGTCGTCGGAGCCTATTTGACCGAAGGCGTCTTGTTATGCGGCGTGGCCTTCGGGCTCGCTCCGTTCATTGGCGCATTGTTGACCGAGGTGCTCGGGGCATCTAACGGCTTCCTCTCGTTCGTGCAAAGGGTGAGCCTGCCGGTCCGCGTTACGGAGGAGTCCTACCGCTTTGCCGCAATCGCGGCCGCCGCGTGCCTGGTCATCGTCATCATCCCCATCGTGATGGCGACGCGGGTAAGCATCGTAAGCCACAAGCAGCAATCCGCGAGGCTTACGGGAAGTCCGCTTTGGCATAAGATGTTCCTCGACGTCATTACGCTAGGGTTAGCGATTTACGGTTTGTATACGTTCCGCAAGCGGCAGGATGATTTGCAAGCGCTGGGGCTTAACGCCAAGGACTTGGCGATCGATCCGCTGCAATTCATCGTGCCCGCATTGTTTATTATGGGGGCGGGTTTGCTGCTGCTGCGGTTATATCCGTGGATTCTGAAAGCCGTCTATTGGATTGGCAAGAAGTGGTGGCCGCCTTCGCTGTACGCGACATTGATTCAGGTCGGCCGATCCAGCAGCCAATATCAATTTCTGATGATTTTCTTAATCATGACGATCGCAACGGGCGTGTTCAGCGCATCCGCCGCGAGAACGATCAATTCCAATACCGAGGACAGGATTAGGTACGGCAACGGAGCCGATATGGTGCTGAGCGTAAACTGGGTCAACGACGCGCCTCCGCCGGGAGGGCCTGGCGGACCGGAGGAAGCCGCTCCGGCGGCGGCTCCGAGCGAAATCCATTACTTGGAGCCCGCGTTCGAGCCGTTCAAGGAATTGCCCGGCGCCCTTCACGCAGCCAAAGTGTTCACCAAGAAGGAGGCCAGCTTCTACGCTAACGAGGTCTCCGGCGTTGCGACGCTAATCGGCATCGACACCAACGAATTCGGCATGACGACCTGGTTCCGCGATGGATTGCTGGATTACACGCTTAACGATTATTTGAATCTGATCGCGCCGGACACGAGCTCCGTGCTCATCTCCCGCACGCTTGCCGAACAGAAGGGGCTCAGCCCGGGCGACACGATCTGGATCGGATGGCAGGAGGTTACGCAGCAGCCATTCAAGGTTTACGGCGTCATCGATTATTTTCCGACCTTTAATCCCAATCCGCCGCTCGGTTCCGTTAACGTAAGCGACGAGGCGGCAGACAACGCGCCGATGCTGATCGTCGGGCATCTGCCCCGCATTCAAGTGCAGCTGGCGCTGGAGCCTTACGACGTCTGGCTTAAGCTTAACCCGGACGTATCGACGGCGGAAGTGTATAAGGGCATAGAGGAGGAAAAGTTGTCCGTCAGCCGAATCGTCAATACCCGCGAGCAGTTGGTCCAGGCCAAAAACGATCCGTTCCTGCTGGCGCTGAACGGCGTGCTTACGCTCGGATTCGTGCTCGCGATTCTGGTCAGCTTTATCGGCTTCCTGCTGTATTGGGTGCTATCGCTTCGCGGAAGAACACTGCAGAACGGCATACTGCGGGCCATCGGCCTGTCCGTCCGCAATCTGATCGCGATGCTTGCCGCCGAGCAGCTTCTAACCTCCGGCGTTGCCGTGCTGCTGGGCGTCATCGTCGGCAACGCGGCCAGCTGGCTGTACGTGCCGAACTTCCAGATCGCCTTTAATCCGAGCAGCCTCGTGCCGCCGTTTATGGTGAAATTCGAAGCCGCCGATTATATCCGGATCTATATCATGGTCGGATTGATGCTGATCATCGGTCTCGGCATTCTCGCGTACATGCTGTCGCGCCTGCGGATCCATCAAGCGCTCAAGCTCGGGGAGGACTAAGAGATGATTCATTGCGAAGGACTTGTGAAAATATACAAAACGGCCGATCTCGAGGTGTTCGCCCTGCAAGGTCTCGACCTTCAGATCGAAGCGGGAGAGCTGATGGCGATTATCGGCAACAGCGGCAGCGGCAAGTCGACGCTGCTTAACATGCTCGGCGGACTCGACAAGCCGACGGCAGGCAAGCTGACCGTCGACGGCAAGGATATGCTGAAGTTTACCGAACGCGATCTCGTCCGCTACAAGAGGGAGAGCGTCGGCTTTGTCTGGCAGAACAACGCCCGCAATCTCATCCCGTATCTCACAGCGCTGGAGAACGTGGAGCTTCCGATTCTATTGACGGGCAGGCGCAAGCGATGGAGAGCGAAGGAGCTTCTCGATGCCGTCGGTCTGAGCCACCGGGCTGGCAACAAGCTGTACCAGCTTTCGGGCGGCGAGCAGCAGCGGGTCGCCATCGCGATCGCGCTCGCGAACCACCCCAAGCTGTTGCTCGCGGACGAACCGACAGGCTCGGTCGACTCCAAGATGTCCAATCAGATCTTGGATTTGTTCCGCGAGCTTAACCGCTCCATCGGCATCACGATCGTCATCGTCACGCATGATCCGGAGCTCGCGAAGAAGGTCGACCGGGTAGCCGCGATCCGCGACGGCAAGATCTCGTCGGAAATGCTGCGCAAACGTTCCTACGCGGAAGAGCTGGCGGCAATGGAAGAGGAGCAGGCGCATGAGGAAGAATCCCACGTCGAATACGCGATTCTCGACAAAGCGGGCCGTCTGCAGGTGCCCGCGGGTTATCTGGAATCCATCGGCGTCCGCAATACGAACAAGGTTCGCGTGGAGCTGAACGAGGGTCGAATCGTGCTTCTGCCTCCGGAGGCGAAGGCGGAGTCTGAAGACGGCCAGGAGTAAACGGCATATTCGAAACAGTAAAGGCGCTGTCCCGAAGGTTATCATTTTGATGACTTTGGGGCACGCCTTTTCTTCATTAGCGCGTAGTCGGTGGAACCACTTTGGAGTTGATTTTACCGGTAGCATAACTAATAATGAATTCAATAACAAATTATAACGAGGAAGCATGGGAGGCAGATGAAATGAACATCGATTTGAGCGGGAAAACGGCATTGATTACCGGGGCAACGGGGGATTTGGGCCGCGTCATGGCACGTACGCTAGCGGACAGCGGAGCCAATATCATCATTCATTACAATAACAATGAAAGCAAAGCACTGGAGCTGCAGGAGGAAATCGCGGCGAAAGGCGTCTCGGCGATAATCGCGAAAGCGGATATTACCAGCGAAGAGCAGATCATGGCGATCAAGGCGCAAGCGGATGCGACGTTGGGACATGTCGATATCGTCGTGGCCAATGCGGTCATTCAGTATGGTTGGACGAGCATATTGGAGCAGCCGGCAAGCGATTACGAAAGCCAGTTCCAATCCTGCGTCATGCAAAGCGTCTACCTGGCCAAAGCATTTGCTCCGGCTATGATCGAGCGTGGAGCAGGGCGCTTTATCGGCATCAATACGGAATGCGCGATGCAAAACTTCGCGACCCAATCCGCCTATACGGCCGGCAAACGAGGCATGGACGGCATCTATCGCGTGCTTGCGAGAGAGGTTGGCGAACACGGCATTACCGTCAACCAGATCGCGCCGGGATGGACGATTAGCGAACGCGACCGGGAAAGCGGCAACGAGGTCAACGAGGGTTACAGCCGCAACGTGCCGTTGAAACGTAGAGGCACCGACCAAGAAATCGCCAATGCCGTGTTGTTCCTTGCCTCCGATTTATCGAGCTTTATTACAGGCGCGTATATTCCGGTGAACGGCGGCAATGTGATGCCGGCCATATAACGCTCATTGGGTGAAGCTAACCGTATGGGAGTACTGCGAAGAAGGAAGACGGAGAGGTAAGGTGCGTTAGCAGCATGTCGAAGAAGGTAACGATGCAACAAATCGCCGATTCGCTGGGCGTATCGAAATTCGTTGTGTCAAAGGCGCTGGCCGGCAAGGAAGGCGTTAGCGATACGACGAGAGAGCGCGTCATCGGCGCGGCGACCCGGCTGGGTTATTTTGCTCAAAGAAACGCCTACA
>JAQSXN010000001.1 GCA_029256665.1 Paenibacillus sp. | reverse complement strand
ACTCTGAGCTCGCTCAAATTGGATACCGGCATCACGCCGGCATTGTTCACCCATACGTCGATGCGGCCGTACCGCTCCAGCGCGAACTTCGCCAGGCCTTTCATATCATCGGCCGACACGACATCGGCTTGAAAAGAAGCCGCCTCAAAGCCTTCTTGCACGATTTCGCCCACGATCGTTCGCAGGCGTTCTTCCCTTCTTGCCGCCAAAACAACCTTGGCGCCGCTCCTCGCCAGCAGCTTGGCCGTGGCTTCTCCTATTCCGCTGGACGCTCCCGTTACGACGACTACTTTCGATTGTATATTGTTCATGATGATCTTCCCTTCGACTGGTTTACGAATCGTTTTATTCAACGTTGGTTGATTTATAAACGTTCGTTAATTATTATTATAGATACGTCCGAAGAGACTTCAATCGCCATTGTACCGGCGTTTGTTTCATAATGAACAGAACCTGAAAATTGTTGAATAACGAATACGGAGAAGAGGTCGCGCGATATGGATACCGAAGCCAAAGTGGACAGAAGGATCGTCAAAAGCCGTGAAGCCATCAACAAAGCGTTCATGGAGCTTTTTCTGGCGAAACCGTTCGAACAAATTACGATCCATGACATCGCGGACAAGGCCAATGTTAACCGAGGAACCGTCTACCTGCACTATAGCGACAAATACGACTTGCTGGACAAAAGCATCGACGCCCGTATAAGCGAGCTGCTTACGTTCTGCAACCTGCATGACATCGGATCGGAGCTTATCTCCCAGACGCCCGTGTTCAACCGTATCTTCAGCTATTTCGAAGAACACTTTCCGTTTTTCGATAGATTGTTCGCGGGTCAACGAAGCTTCGTCTTCCGGGATCGCCTGCTGGCCTTCCTTGCCGATAGCGTGGAGCGCAAGCTGAACGCGAAGAGCGAATCCGCGCCATCGGATAATGAAATCAAAGCGCAGTTTCTGGCCTCGTCCTTCACAGGGTTCGTGGAATGGTGGATCCGCCGCCGCATGCCGCATCCGCCGTCCCATATGGCCGAGCGGCTAACGGTCTTGTTCGAGAAAAACGAGTTGTAGGCGCGTCGGCTTGTTTTTCGAAGCCAAAAAAGGACGGCGCGGGGAGCATCCTCCCGCCACCGTCCTATCCGGCTTTTTTAGCGTCTTACCCCTCCATCAGCTTCTTGTATTCGTCCATCTGCCGCTGCAGCTCGGCGAGCACCTTATCGTAACCTGCCGTCTTCATCTTAGCGCGGAATTCCTCCACCGCTTTGACGGGATCCCCTGCTTTGCCGTACGTGATCGCCGGCCCCATCTCGCCGGATACTTGGGTGACGGCGGTCAGCTCCGCCTCGACCGGCGTTTTGTCGAAGACGAATTGGCCGTACGGATACGTTTTTTTGATGGCGTCGTATTCGGCGTAATAGGTTTCCTCGATTTGATCCCATACCGTTGCGCTCGGAATTTCGAATTTGTCCACGCGGCCGCCCCAGAAGTCGGCGTAGAAGCCATGCTGCGCTTCGTCGTAGCCCTCGGGCTGAACGCGTTTGCCGTCCTTGATCTCATACTGGACGCCTTCCAGTCCATAGTTGATGAGATGGTAAATTTGCTCGTCGTTGCGGATCAGATCGTAAGCCATAAGCGCGCGCTCCGGATTGTTGCTATGCGCGCCGACGGACGTGCCGCCATGCGTAATCGACAGCTCCAGCAGGTTCGTGCCCCGAGTGCGGGCGAACGGGAACATCTGCAGCTCGGAGCCCGGCTGGTCGGCGTCCATCTGAACGCGAAGCGACGCGAAGGTTTGCGTATGATGCTGGTCCATGCCCGACAAGCCTGCGCGAAGAGCGACCCGGGCGTCTCCTTTGTTATTGAGCACGTCCTCGCGCCAGAAGCCGCGATCCGCCCAGTCCTTCATCATTGTCGCGAATTTGACGAACGTATCCTCGAATACGGGACTGTTGACCGTATATTTGTCCTCGAACGACTTCGTCGCGAAGATCGGCAAGTAGCCCGTCGAGATCGGAAGCTCCAGATTGTCGCTATTGGAAGTGACGAAGCCGCCGAACGTGCTCGTCTGCGCCGAGGCATCCCAAGGAAACGCATCCGGCTTGTTGTCCTTGATATATTGGAGATACGTCGCAAGCGTCTCCCAATCCTTGATGGGATCCGCGATGCCGGCTTCCTTGGCCCAATCGCCGCGGTAGAAGAAGCCGTGGTTGACCCATTGCGTATAATCGTTCTCGGGGATAAGAACGATCTTGCCGTCGTATTTGCTCTGCGCCCAATCTTCCTCGGGGATGGAATTCCAGGTCTGCGGCGCGTACGTCGGCAGCAGCTCATCCAGATTCATGAACGCTCCGCGCTGCGCGTTGCCCCATGTATCCAGCCAGTCGGTGCCGATCGTGATAAGATCGATCGCCTCGCCGGACGCTAGCGTCAGATTGTATTTGGTCTGCCAGTCCGCCCACTCGACCCATTTCCACTCCAGCTCGGCGTTGATTTTTTCCTTCATGATCTTATTGACTTCGCCCAATACCTTCTCGAACTGCCCGTTGGTCGGTTTGTTGCCCAGCACCAAATAACTGATCTTCACGAACTTGGACGTATCGATGCCGTCCGCCGTATCTTCCGTCTTGCCGGTATTGCCGGAGTTGCCCGCATTCCCTTTATCGTTGCCATTGCCGGGCGCATTGCTCCCGTTGTTGCCGCCCGTACATGCCGCAAGCGCGAACACCATCGCAACGGCGATGATCCAAGCCTTCATTCTCGACATTGTTAATCTCCCCTTTGGCTTCCATAGTTCGGGCGATTGCCCGGTATGTGAAGAGGCGCATTCGCCCCGCGCACATCAGCCTTTGACGGCTCCCACCGTGATGCCCTTAATAAAGTAACGCTGGACGAACGGATAAAAGAGGATGACCGGGCCGGTCGCGACGACGGCGGTCGCCATCTTCATCGATTCCAGCGGCACGTCCCTCAGCGCTACGCTGGAAGCCGCCGCGGAATTCCGAATATAGTCGGCTTGCGTGACGGTGTTGTACAGGAACAACTGCAGCGGCCGGTATTTCACGTCGGGAAGAAACAACATGGCGTGATACCACTCGTTCCAGTACCCCAGCGCGATAAACAATCCGATCGTGGCGAGCGCGGGCGTCGTCATGGGCAGGATCAGCTTGACGAATATCGTGAAGTCCCCCGCGCCGTCGATTTTCGCCGATTCCGTGATGGCGTGCGGGATCGACCGGACGAAGCTTTTCATCATGATGATCAGGAACGGGCTGAGCAAGCCCGGCAGCAGCACGGCCAAATAGCTGTTTTTCAGACTCAAGTACTGCGTCATGAGCAGATAGAACGGGACGAGTCCGCCGGAGAACAGCGTCGTGAAGTAAATAAAAAACGAGATGCCGTTCCGGTAGCCGAAGTCCGGCCTCTGCAAGGCATATCCGGTCATGGCGACCAGGAACAAGCCGGCAGCGGTGCCGAGGACCGTAATCGCGATCGTGACGAGATAGGACCCTGCCATGTACTCGGGATTTTCGAATACGATTTTGTATGCGAACGTGGTGAAATCCTTGGGCCAAATATTAAAGCCGAACCGCTTGATCGAGCTCTCCGACGTAAACGACGTGCCGAGCACGAGCAGAAACGGCAGCAAGCACGCTAGCGAGAACAGGGAGATAAACGCGTAACCGAACGCCTTGACGGCCATGCCGCTTAAGTCGGTACGAATGCTGCGGGATTCATCGTGATGCTCCATGCCGGGGAACCTCCTTCTCCTTGGATTAGAATAACGAGTTTTCCGGCGAAAATTTGCGCACGAGCCAGTTCGCGGTGATGACCACGATAAAGCCGAATACGGACTGATACAGGCTGACGGCGCTTCCGATCGAGAAGTTGAAGTTCGTCATCAGCGAGCGGAACACGTAGGTTTCGATGATGTCCGTCGTCGCGTACAGCGCGGTATTGTTGGCCCCGACGAGGTTGTAGAACAGTCCGAAATTGCCCTTGAGCACGCCTCCGAGCGAGAATAAGAGCAGAATGATGAAGGTTGGCTTCAGCCATGGCAAAATAATGTAGACGATGCGCTGGAACGCGTTCGCCCCGTCGATCTCCGACGCCTCGATAATTTCGTTGTCGAGCCCCATGATCGCCGCGAAGTAGATGATGGAGCCGTATCCCGTCGATTGCCACAGGAAGGTGATCACGATGATGAACGGCCAGATGACGGGGTTCGAATACGTCTTCACGGGCTCCATGCCGAACGCTTGCAGCACGCCGTTAAGCACGCCGTAGTCATAGCTGAGAATGTTGTAGGCGATGAGGCCGATCAGGACGGCCGAGATGAAGTGGGGCAGGAACATGAGCGTCTGGGCGATTTTTTTGAACCACTTGCGCCGCAGCTCGTTAAGCAGCACGGCCACTAAGATTTGGAGCACGTTCCCCAGCAGAATGAAGACGATGTTGTATGCGACGGTGTTGAAGGTCAGCCTCCATAAGTCCCCGTTGATGACGAGGAAGCGGAAGTTGTCGAAGGCGACGAACGGGCTCTTGAAGATGCCGTCGGAGTAGTTGTATTGGATGAAAGCCAGATAAAGCCCCGGCATGGGCAAATACGCGAATACGATAAAAAACGCGACGGCGGGCAAACACATGAGCAGCAACGTTCGATTGTTCAGCAGCCGTCGCAGCCTGCCCGAGGAGGCCCGGGCCGGTCCCGCCGCCGGAGCCTCCTTATCGAGTGCGGTTTCCATTCTGAAACGCCTCCTATTCTAGTTGCTGCACGGGACGGAACGTCACGGCGTTCAGACGGCCGTTCGAAGTCGGATCCACCGCTTCCAGCATGATCGCCAGCCGCGCCTTGCCTTCGCCGAACCAAGCGCCCGGCAGGTATGCCGAATGCTGGCTGCCGCCGGTCAACACCGGCCTCTCCTCGCCGCCCGGCAGCCACATCCGGGAGACGATCGTGCCTTCCAGGAAAACCGTCAGCTTCAGTCCGCTGCCGTCGAACAAGGCCCGCCACCCTTTGCCCCCGGCGGAGTTGATCGCGTCGCCGAACAGCCAAGCGACCTCTCCCGGCTTCAGCTCCACGGGAAGCTGTACCGAAGCCGCATTGCGGGACGCTTCCTCCGCATGCAGGAGCAGCTCCGGCTCCTCCGCCGCCGACACGCTCCAGCCGCTGGCTTCCACGCCTTCGTAGAGCTTCACTTCGCCGGCCGGGAGTCCTAATGCGCGCTCCAGGAACACGGTCAGCTCCACGATCTCGCCGGGCGTAACGTAAGGCGTGATATCAACGAACGGGTCGAACGGATTTACGTCGCAAACCTCTTCGCCGCCTACGAACAGCTTCGCCCGCGCCTGTAAGCCTTCGAAACGCAGCGTCCATGAATCGGCGGAGGCCGACGCGTCAAACGTACGGCTGTAGAGCTCGAACGCCGGATGATCCGGCGATAACCAGCCGCCGAAGTTCACGACCGGCCACAAGCTCCGATCGGCTCCTACGCTTACAAGCTGCGGCGGAATGATTCGATCGGCGCCGCGATACGCTCGCCAATTGCCGCTCAATGCCGCGATCCGCGTAATGACGGCCGTGCCGCCAAGCCCTTTGCGCGAGTTCAAACGCAATCCCGGCAACCGGATATCGTCGAAGTTCGAGTGTCCCCAAATCTCCACTCTTGCCCGCAGAGGAATCCGGTTCTCGGCGCTTCCGCTTGATGACGCGATCGCCCCATCCAACGCCAGGTACCGGCTGCCTCCTCCCGGCGCGGCCGTTCCGACGTACCGCCCGCCCCAATATAGCGAGACGACGTCGCCGGCTTGCCGCGCGAGCAGCCCATGCGCGCTAGTGCCTGCCGGAAGCCCGACATTTCCTTCGTACCAGGCGAAGCCGCGGTAAACGCCCATCGCCTCCAGCGGCTCAAGACGGTCTCGCTCTCCGTTTCTTATGCCCGTAGACGGCCTGACTGCAACGTAGGACGATGGCGTTTCACGGTCGGGAGCGCCAAGTCTCCATTGCCCTGCCGCCGGCTGCTCTTCCGAGGCATAACGCGGCATCTGCCTAATGATCGGATAACCGCGCTCATCCGGCTCTTCGCTTAGCAAGGCCTGCTCTCTTGCATGCACGATCAGAATCAATTCCTGGCCGGACTCGCTCCTTAATGCAAGCCGCGCGGCGACACCCTCTTCGAATTGAAACGCGATCAGCTCGCCGTCTCGCGCAAGCTCTCCATGCTCGCAATGGGCCGTAACCGAAGCGGCTGTCCGCAACCGGATCTTCCCCGCCCCCTCCGTATGGAAGCAGAGCACCGAATGGCCCGAAGGCAGCCGCTCCGTTCGGTACAATTCCGAAGTGGACGAAAGCAGCATGCCCTCCATCCCCCATCGGTTGAGCGGTACGTTCGCCGGAAGCGCTAGCGCCCTGCCCCCCGCCAATGCGAAGCCGGCGGCGGCGGTCTCCGATTCGTCATCTACCAGATTAATCCTTTTCGCCCGGTCATCCAGATTGGCAATAAACACGAGGCTCCCGCCTCCATGGAGCGCCAGGGCGAACGGCCCTGCGATGCCCTCCGTCTCCCCGTTTATCCGGCAATCGCCTTCCGAGGTCTTCGCCTCCGCGAGCGCCGGGCCGTAGGCTTCCATCAAGCGACGCAGCAGACGGCCCTCGTAAGCCTCCTCGCGGATATGTCCCTCTGGGGAGATCATGCCGTGGAAATCGTAATCCGAGGTCATGAAAGCCAGCGGTTTGCCCCAGTTGTTCGTTGCGTTGGTGAACCCGAAGTCGGTGCCGGATACTTGCAGATACGGACCGAGGAGCTTGGCGCCGCAAGATAGCAGCCGGCGAAGCAGGTAATGGGAACGATTCGTCTCCGTCACCAGGAGCGGATATCCCATACTTCCGAGCAACTCCCCGTAACCGAGAACCTTCTCCTCGAACGAAGGATCCCGGTCGTTCGGATAGAAGTTGCAGGTCGGCATAACGCCCTCGGCCAGACCGCTCGCTTGCAGGATCCCCCCCTGACCGGCGCAGGCGAAGAGAGGCACCGTAATCCCTCTCTTCAGAGCCATGTCTCTCAGAGCCTCCATGTACCCTTTCGGATCGGAGCAGCCGTAGAAGTCCAGCTCGTTGTCGAGCTGCATCGCGACGACCGTCCCTCCGTTGCCGGCCTGGTACGACGCGATGATGGGGAGAATTACGTCAAACCATCGGGCTACGGCGGTCAGGAACGCCGGATCGTTATCCCGCAGCTTCTGCTCCTCGCCCGCCAGCAAATAGGCGGGCAGCGCGCCGCCGTCCCATTCGGAGCAGATGTAGGGGCCTGGTCTTGCGACGACCCAGAGCCCGCTGTCTCTGGCCGCTTCCAGGAAAGCCGCCACGTCCCGCTCTCCCCCGAAGTCCCAGCTCCCTTCCGAACGCTCGTGATAGTTCCAGGGGAAATAGACGTCGATGGCGTTGTATCCGAATGCGGCAAGCTGCTCCATCCGCTCTTTCCAATAGGCTCTCGGAATGCGGAAGTAAAACAAGGAAGCGCATAACAACATCTCGGGCTTGCCGTGGATGCGAATGCCGTCAGTATCGAACCTGACAGCTTCTTCAGCCTGAATTTCATAGTTCATTGGTCTGCCTCCTTGTTTGAAAACCAAATATGTAACCCGTTTCATGAAACCCGTTAATATTTTGGGCAAAACAAAAACACACCCCTTGCCTAACTATTCAAACAACTGCCAAAATACCGATACTCGGTCCTCTGAAGTGTGTCTGCGCTAGAATCAAAGAAGTGTGTCGTTGTGTAGGTATGCTTGTGTAACGGGTTTCATTGTCGGCCGGCTTGCGCCTTCCTCTTCGTAATTCAGATTGTATGGCATGATGTAAGCGTTGTCAATTGGATTTTAAAAAATATTTATTTCTCGCTCTAGTCCCTCCCCGGAGGCGCCGTCGTTTCCCTGACCACGAGCTCCGGCTCGATGACGGTCGTTCTGCGGATCTTGCTCTTGGAGATCATGCCGTGCATCAGCTCCGCCGCTCCTTTGCCGACGTCGTAGCACTTCAGGGATACCGTCGTTAGCTCCGGGATGCTGTGGGAGGCGAACGGAATGTCGTCAAAGCCGATGATGGACAGGTCCTCCGGCACTCGCAGGCCTGCCTTGTACGCTTCCTTCATGACGCCGATCGCCACAAGATCGTTGGCGCAGAAGATCGCGGTCGGGCGCTCGTTCCCCGCGAGCAGCTCGCGCATAAACAACTTGCCTCGTTCCACGGAGAAGCCGCCGTCCAGCATCCACTCCGGCCGGACCTGAAGCCCGTGTTTCTCCATGATCGTCCGGAAGCCTTGAATGCGCTGCAGCGTATTCGACATTTTGCGATACCCGCCGACAAACGCGATTTGCCGATGTCCCAAATCGACGAGATGCTCCGTCGCGAGCTCCGCTCCCGCCTTCTCGTCGACGCAGATTCGGTTCAGCCGCTGCCCCGGCAGATGGCCGTTGATCAGCAGCAGAGGCAGGCGTTTGCCCACTTCGGCAACTTCTTGCACGAGACGTTTGTCCGGCTTCGCGAGGTTGATGCGGCCGCCGATCATGACCAGCCCGTCCACCTGCTTCTCCAGCAGCAAATTCAAGTATTGCGACTCCCTGACGTATTGCTCCTCGTAATCTCCGTTTAACGAAACGGTGTCGCATAAGAAGATCGTATACCCTTTTCTGCGCAGCTCTTGCTCGAGTCCGGCCAATACCTCGGGGAAAAAGGGATTCGTAATGTCCGGGAGTATGACGCCGATCATGCTGGTTTCCTTCTTGAACAGGCTGCGTGCAAGCGCGTTGGGCTGGAACTGGTACTTGTCGATCAAATCGTTGATCTTGTCTCTCGTCGTCTTCTTGACGGGCGCCGTATTGTTCAGCACTCGCGACACCGTCGCGACCGAAACGCCTGCTTCCCTGGCGATATCGTAGACCGTAACCGGTTTCATGACTGCACTCTCCCCTCCCGTGTGATTCCTTTGTAGGATATCAAATTTCCTGATTTTTGCAAATGATATTTTGTTTCACGACTTTCGCCGCCATTCTGCAAAAAACGCAAGCCGCGACAAAATCGCCGGGCTTGCGTCGTTTCATGTTTCTATTCCGACTAATCCTCCGCACTCGGCATCCGAATGATCACCGCGGTCAAAGGCTCGAGCGCGATCGCCTCTCGCGACAGGCGGAAACCCGCGCGCTCCGCCACTTCCGCGCTTCCGGCCGACTCCCCGTCCGCCAGCACCTCGCCGCGGGTCAAATCCTCGGGCAACGATGCCAGCGACAACGACCGCTCCCGCTCGTCCGCGTTGACGAAGACGTAGTAGCTTCCCGTTCCGTCCGTCGATTGGCAGCGATAGGCGATAACGAGATCGATCTCCCCGATTTCCGGCGAGTTCACCATCGTTACGTTTTTGTCCACGACAGCAATTTCGCCCAATCGGAACGCGTTCGTCGATTTGCGGAGCCGAATAAGCCCGGCCGTGTATCGCCTAGTCCGCTCATGCTCGGGATATCGCGCGCCGTCCGTCGCTTTGCCCCAGTCGAACTTGTTGATGTCGTCCGAAGAATCGTAGGAATTGTGCACGAAGTAGCCGATAATGTCGCCGTGATGGTTAAAGTGCGGATGAGCATGCGCGCTTGGCGCCCCATCCCCGTTCCAACGCTTCGTCCGGCCGAATTCTTGCCCGGCTTGCATAAAGATCGTCCCCTGCGACGTGAAAAGCAGCACATGGCCGAGCCGCAGGCGGCGATGGATGCGGCGTTCGTCGGCAGGATTCGACGGATCCGCCCGAAGCGTGACGGCGATGATGTCGTGCAACGTCAAATTATCGTGCGCCTCCAGGTACTGCACCATGTCTCCCGGAGCATCCGCCGGCGTGTTATGCGGCTGGGCTTTGATATTGCGGAACAGCGTATGGATGTGCCGCGCCCCGCCGGTCAAGAAGCGGGGCTCGCCTTCGCTGCCGAAGCCGGACTTGAGCTCGTTGCGGAATTCGTCGGAGAACACGCCGACGTCGTCCGTCTTGTTCATCCAGTCCTGGTCCGCGCCCATGCCGGCAAGGGACGGCTCTCCGATATGGCCCGCGAACGTCCGCCAGCCTTCGCCGATAAACAGCGGATTCGGATGGATCGCGGCCGCTGCGTCATACGCGCGTTGCACCGCCGGATACGTCGCGTCGCCCATCATGTCCCAGCGCATGCCGTCGATTTTGTATTCGCTGAACCAATATTTCACGGAATCCACCATCAGCTTCTCCGCCATCTTGTGGTTGGTGGCCAGATTGCTGCCGAAGCCGCCCAGCAGCTCGCCCGCAACGCTACGGTAAAAGTAATAACCCGGCACGATATCCTCCAGCAGCCAAGCTTTGGCCATATGCGTATACACGACGTCCAAGATAACGCCCATGCCCGCCTCATGGATTGCCGCGATCAACTCCTTGAGCTCCTTGATTCGCAGCTCGGGATCGCGCGGGTTCTCGGAATACGCTCCGTCCGGGCTGAAATAACCATGCGGATCATACCCCCAGTTGTACTGGTTGTTCTCCGTGGACGGAAGCAGCTCCCTCTGCGACATGGCGGCTTCGTCGCCGTAATACCAGGCCATGACGGGCAATAGCTGCACGTGCGTGACGCCGAGCGAACGAATGTAGTCCAGCTTGTCGATGAACGCCCGGAAGGTGCCCCATCCCGCCCGCAGTTCCCCTTCGATCTCCGGATCGGAGGTGAAGTCCCGGACATGCGTCTCGTAGATGATGGCGTCTTCTCTGCGCCGGTAACCCTCAATCCGGGCAAAATGGAGTCCTCCAGCGGGATCCGTGTCCCGCAGATCGACAATCGCCGCTTTGCCGACGGCGTCGCGGCCGTTTCCAAGCGGGAGCCCCGCGGGACTTACCCTGAATTCCGCCATCGACTTGGCATAGGGATCCAGCACCCTTCGCGTCGTCTCTCCGTGCGTAACCTCGTACTGATAGTAATAGCCTCTAAGATCCGCGATATCCAGCAGATCAGGCGTTGCCGTCAAGGACCAGACGCCACGCCCTCCTTTCTCTAGGGGGGCCGCGCCAATTTCCCGTTCGGCATTGTTTTTATCGTAGAAACGGACCGCAACCGCGTCCGCCGTAGGCGCCCACAGCTTTAGCGTGGCTGCGCCCGCATCGTAAACCGCGCCAAGATCGTCACCGTCGTAATAATAGCTTGCATCCAGTTCGGCCCATGTCGCTCCCGGTGCATCGGAGTTCGGTTTGCCTTCAACCCGCTGCGCCACTCTCTTGGATGCGGCATCGTCGTGAAAAATAAACGTTACCTCCTTGGGGGCGTCAAGCTTGAACGTAATATTGCCGCCTCCCCGCACCCCGTTGACGCCGTAATTTTCGCTCCAGTCGCCGTTGATGGCTACCTTATATTCGTAATGGCCGGGATTCAGCGGTACTTTCAGGATATGCAAATCGTTGCCGATGTTGATCATGCGAAGCCTTTCTTCGTCCGTGGACCAGTCGCTTTCTATTCCCGCCTGCGTCCGGAAGTTGCCGGAAATATAGGCGGTTCTATGGGCGGATGCCGGACGCTCCGTAAGAATGGGAGAGTTCATTGTGCTTTGCATGGCCGTCACGACCTTTCGGTAGATTGCAATCTATCGCCGTTCGATAGACTACTATGATTAGTATGAACACGATGCGCTGCTCTTATAACTAGGCATGCCGGGCAGCCGTATAGGTTCGCTTAACCATATGATCGTCAATCGGAAGATGATAGTTTAGTCCTTCTACCGCAAGATTGTCATGAAAGCGGGCATTATCCTAAAACTGATCCGTAATATCCGTCCATTCGCTCCAATCGGGCAGCTTTTGATGTCCCCAATATTGGAGGAAAAGTTCGATAACCTCACCGGTATCGGGCGTAGCATAGCTGTAATGCTTAAACGAGTCGCCGTTGACCAAACGCAGCTCGACGATGATATGGTCCTCGTCATCTCCGCTCGGAGCCGCTTGTATATAGCTGCTGCCTTGAATCGGAACATTCGGTTCGATGACGATAAAGTCTTCGTGATCCGTCTCGAAACCAATAATAATATCCGTAATGAGAGAAGCTTCGATCGCATCGTTGCCGTAAGTCGCCCATTGGCTCGTTATGTTGAAGGGCCGCGGCGGCTAGTGCCGTCGCGGCCCTTTCATTGTCCTTATCAATCGCAAGCTGTTTATTCGCGCCGTACGGCATCCCCGACCCGAATGACGACGGGAGACATCGGCCCAAGCCGGACGCGGAACTCGACGCGGCCGTCCGCCTTCCAATCCGCGGCCGCTCCGGCAACCGGCAACGGACCGTTCCCGTTAAACAGCCGGCCCGGGACGAGGAATATCAGTTCCGCCTCCTCTTCGTCCAAGTTGAACGCGTTAAGGACCCCGCCCGTTTTCCCTTCCAACGTGTGAAGATGCACCCGCTCCGAAATGCCGTGGAACGTCCCTCTCACGTAATAAGCCTTGAGCTCGCGATAGAGAGACATCGCGGACCGATAGTCCGCGTACCTTCGTTCCCGGTCGTAGGGGGCCAATTCTCCCGCTATCTCGATGCTGGGATGGCTGGAGCGGCCGCCGATGCCGATATGCCGCACGGTGGAGGCCGCCCACCAGAAGAACAAAGCGTTGTCGTTGTCCGCCGCCATCGTCACATGCAGGTACAGCGGGATGCTGCAGCCCAGATTGTAGTAATACAGCGACATCGCTTTGCCGGACTTCAAGTCCTCGATGCAGTTCCACATGTATTCGAAGCCCCAATTCTCGTCGTAGCTGCCGATCCCCTCCTTGCCTTGCCCGAAATAGGTCGGCGCGTAGAGGGTCGTCGTCCAGGGCGACACCGGATCATGCACTTCAAGCAGCGCCTCCGGGCATGACCGCCGGATTTCCCTTGCGAGCCGGTAAACCGCCAGGACATGATCCAGCGGAGTCGACGGAACCGGATGTCCATGGCCTATATCATGGCACGGACCGCGCCAATCCATTTCGTCCAGCATGACGAACCGGACTCCTTGACGAGCAATGGCCAGAATGCGCTCCAGCTTCTCTGCGAAATACGCGGGATCGCTCAAGCACGGCTCCCAGAAGCTGTAGCCCCACGTCGCTTCCAGCTTCTCCGTGCGCACCGACTGTCCGGAAGCGTCTTTCACCAACCATGCTTCCGGCCAATGCTGCTTGTAGGCGCGCAGAATCGTACGGAAACCCAGCTTGAGCCCGTATTGCTCATCCAGCTCGATCACAAGGGAGGACACCGTTCCCAGCCGCGATTCGTCCCAGAGCGTCAGCCCCTCCGCCACCTCCCAGCCCGGGTCCAAATACAGCAGCTCGCACCCGCATTCCTTGGCCTTGGCCGCTTCCGCGAGCAAGGCGGGCAGATGATAGTGCTGCCGGAGCTTCTCTTCGTCGGAGTGATGCCATCCGATATCGTAGAGAACGTTCCAGTGGATCGGAGGGTCGTAGTCCGGCGCATGCGTATGGCCTCGCTCTTCGAGGAACGACCGGTAAAGGGCATTGGCACACTCGTGGCCTCCCGAGTAAGGAAAATAATACGTGTCTCCGAATCGAAAGGTACCGCCGGGCTCCAGCGCTTGCGCCCCGCTTGGCTCTCCGTAATAGGCGAATCCGGCTCCCCCGAACCGGAGGGCCTGGCATCCGCCCTCGTCGCAAATCGATTCCGCCATCGCGTATTCGATTTGCTTATCGTTGTACTTCACGATGACGATGCCCGTCTCCCCGTCTCCCCACGCCCATGCTTCCGAACGCAAGCCCCGCTCCTTGAGCGGAGGGTTATCCCGCGACGGATCCGCGTACACGGCGTTGCGACCTTCCCCATCCATGAGCTGCCGCGCGGAATAATCATGAATGCCGCCGTCCAGCCCCACGCGGAACGGGACGGCGCATAGCCGCCAATGGCCTCGGCCCCGCAGCTCCGCTCCGAAGCCGAAGTCGATCCAATCCATCGTCACGGTCTCGTCGCCCGGATTGTTAAGCTCGATCGTCTCGCGCCACCCTTCGCCGACTCGCGCCATCACCTGGCGGAAAGTCACGCCGGACGCGCAGAATGAACCGGATGCCTCGATTAGATCCTCGTCCTCCGTCATCGCCGATGCCATGCCGTCATCCCGAAATCCGATCGCTCCGGCGCGTCCCTCGATCGCGTACCGGTAAGGCTGTTCCGCGAACGCGATCTCCCTTCCGCGACCGTCAACGACGACGAGCCTTCCAATCCCATGCGCCATCGATAGTTCCAATCTCATCGCGGCTCCGCCCTCCACTCCTGTTTGCCTCCATGCAGCTCGCGAGCCGGGAGGTCCGGGCGGTCCGATAACCGGAAATAGGCGGTTATTCCCTCCGGAACATCCGCCGTGAAGCGGATGATGTTCCCCTGCTCCTTGAACCAACCTGCCGACAACGCTCCTCGAGGCGTCCATACTCTGGCGACCGCGTGATCCAGCGAAGGAGGGATATACGGCCGAAATTCGGCGATGGCGAAGCCGGGCGCCAAAGAACGGATCCCTGCCACGTATTCTTGCAGCAATCGAGCCGGATACCCATTCCAAGCGTGCGAGTGGCTCTCGATGTCGTCCCAGCCTTCCCAGAGCGATTCCGCCCCTTGCGCGACCATGTAGCCCCAGCCGGGATAGTCGCGGCGGCTCAGAATCGCGTAGGCTTCCGCCTCCATGCCTCCATCGAACAACGCCCGGAGCAATGGCAAAGACAAGACGGTTCGGCACTCCCACTCGCGCGAAGCGACGTATTCGAGCGCCTGCGTTCGATAAGCGGCCGGCACCTGGTCCGTATGCAGGGCGTAAGCGGTGACGCCTTGATGCCTGGAAGAAGAACCCTGGCTATCGTGGTACGCGCCCATGGAGGCGTCGAACAGCTCCCGGACGATGCAGGAACGAAGCGACTCTGCTTGAAGCCGGTAATTCGCCCCCTCTTCGCGTCCCAAGAGCTCCGCGACCCGGCCGACAAGGTCCAGCGCATGCGCCGCCTTGAGCTGCTGGACGGTCAAATAGGGTCCGGAATGATCAACCGTGGGGTATGGCCAATCGCTGATATTCCAGCCTTCGCCCTTAGGGACGAGCCCCGTCTCCCTATCCGCGCGTTCCAGAAAGACGGCTGTGATTCGGCGGAGCGGCTCCCAGAATTCATCTAACAGACCTACGTCGTCGGTCGCTTCGTATAGCTTCCAGAGCAAGGAGACGAAGTGGGCGTCCCATTCGGGGATCCGGATATGGAAATCCGGATGCCCGTAATTGCCCGGCGCCACGAACGGGAAACTCCCGTCCGGAAGCTGCGCGTCCGCAAAGTCCGCCAGCGTCTTGCGAAGCGTCTCTACGGCGTCGAAATTATAGAGCAGCGTCTCCGCCTGAAGATCCGCGTCGGCCAAGTATTGCGCCTGCTCGCGATGCGGACAATCGACGACCTGGCCGAGCACGTTGTTCTTCTGCGTATGGAGGCAGACCTCGAACAATTTGTTCAGCATGGCGTCCGAGCAATCGAAGCCGCCGACTTCATGCAAGTCCGTATGGGCAAAGCAGACGACAAGCCCCTCTCCTGGGAGGATCGCCTCGGGATATCCCGTTACCTCCACGTATCGGAACGCTTTGTAAGCAAAAGCCGGCTGCCACGTCTCCAAGCCCTCTCCGCCGCGCATAACATATTCGTCGTAGTAGGTATCCGACGTTTCGTTGCACACCATTCGCTCGACCCGGCCTTCGCCGTCGAGCCGCTCGGCATAGCGCATGCGAATCGTCGCTCCCGGATGCCCTTGCAGGCTTAGCCTTGGCCACCCGCTCACGATGCGCCCAGCGTCGAATAGTTGGACCAGCTCATCCACTGCCATTTCCCGAATTACGACCTTCGGGGCGATCTCCGACTCAATCTGCCCTTCCGGCATTGCCTGGCGCATCAGCCGCCAGCCTTCATCGGCCGCGGGAGAGAGTACCGCCTGCAACGTCGCGAGCCCATGGCCAACGCCCGGAAGGCGCCATGCCGGAATCCACTTCGAGGCGTCGAATCGTTCGACCGGCGACAAGCGGCGGTTCTGCTGAAACGGCGAGCCGATGTCGTGCGGCCCGTCGGCGAGCGCTTCCCAGGAGGCGTCGCTGACGATCGCCGACCTCGAGCCGTCCTCGTATTCGAGCGATAGCCGGAGCCAGAAACCCGGCGCTCCGTTCGCGTAATTTTGCCCGCTGCCTCCGAGATACAACGCGTCCGCCGTCAGGCAATGCATGCCTCCGCCATTGCCATTGACATTGCCATTGCCGGTGCCATCGCCCAGACGGGATGTCACGTCGTATTCGTTATAATACTTTCGCGCGGACGGATCGGTGGGAGCCGGCGAGCCGTATCCCCCCAATCTGACGCCGTTCACGTACACATGCGCCGTATGATGGGCCGAGACTTGCAGCAGGGCGTACTTAAGTCCCCTCTTCGTCTCGAATGTTCGGCGCAAATAAGCAAAATCGTTGACGCGCGTCTCCCGCGAACGCCAAATCCATATCGGTTCGAGTAATTCCGTCATCATTGTCTGCCTCCACGCGCTAGTGTCCGCGACCCCCGCTTGCGTTACTTGGTTAAGGAGAGGTCGTCGATGTACAGATCGCCCAGCGTGCTCTCCGTCTGCACGTATAGGATCGCGGAATTCAATTGCCCGGTCCACGTAATGTTGTTAAGCTTCGTAGACTGCGTCCAGCCCGTTGCGTTCACGTTGGTCATGTCCGTCTGCGCCCAGTGCCTGCCGGCGGAATCGTCGATCTGAATCGCGACCTGCGCGCGATCCGTGCCGGACGCGAGCTTGATCCAGCCGGCCAAGCTGTAGTTTCCTTGCCCTCCTACGCGAAGGACGTTCGTCACGTCTTGCGTCGGGCTAGCGTGAGTGAGCGTTCGGGAAGCGATCTTGCCGCTGGCCGTTCCGCTTCTCTTGATCGCCGCGTCGACGGTGAAGGTGCCGCCGAAGCCGTTGCTCCAGCCGGCAGTCCCGCTCTCGAAGCCGCCATTGGCGAGCGGCGTGGCGTCCCCGGCTCCCGTCGGCAGGGCGAACAGCCTGCCTTCGCCTTTGTCCAGCGAGATCGTCAGTTGTCCCGAGGCCGCGTTGTACGTGAAGCCCGTGCCGACTTCAAGACCCGTCGACTTCGAAATTTCCGTCACCGATGCCGGACGCGGGAACAGGTTGAACGTCACCGTGCGGGAGCTGGCGTAATCTCGATTCGTCAGCATGACGTACTTCCGACCGCTAGCATTGGCGAAGGTGCCGAGGAGCAGCGGTTGCGAGGCGTCGGCCGGTTTGACGTACAGCGAATCCGGAATCGGCTGCGTCCCTCTCGGAATCGAGGTGCCGGAATGATAGACCCCTTGGGAAGTCAGGTCCTTGAGCGTTTCGCCCAAATAATGCATCTCCCGGTTCAGCGCCTGGATATCGTAATAAGCCGTCTGCAGCGTGCCGTTCGTCGATACCGGCGTATCCGCGAAATATTCGTCCCAGCCAACGACGGGCAGCGGTTGCCAATACGTAAACCAATACATGAGCTTGAAGCCGTAAGTCAGGTACGTATAGACGTTCCACCGTTTTTCGCCGAGATTGGGATTGCGGTATTTCACGAACGTGCCGTTGGAATTCTGGATTTTGGTGCTTTGCAGGTACCCGCCGTACTTCACGTTGTGGTCGAGACCACGTTCGCGGATCAGCTCCGCGTTGAGGAAGTAAGAGGCGTCGTAGCCGGTGCCCGCGCGGAACGGATAGTTGTCGAACAGCAGCTCGTCGGTGCCGCTGATGTCCAGCAGATCGTCCATGAAGTTGTCGTAAAAGCTGCCGAAGACAACCTTGAAGTAGTAGTCGGTACCGCCTGCGAGCGCCGTCCCGTTTTTGTAGCCTTGGCCGCCCGCGTACGTGCTGGAGGTGCCTTTGGTTACCCAACCGAGAGGAGCGCCGCTGGAACTCGTGATTTCGAAATAATAGGAGGTATTGGGACTTACGGGTTGATAGAGCTTGAAGATGGGATAATTGCCGTTGTTCGAGCTGGTATAGGTATCGGAGACTGAAATCTTGCGCGTGCGGGCCGGGCTGTCCCAAAGCGTCAGCGTAATGGGTTGCTGCCCGCTCGCCCACTGCCCCGCGTCCATGTTGAGTTGAATGTAGTGGATGCGGCGATTGACGCTCGCCGGCGTCGTGAAAGTCTGCCCGATCCGCGTCGAGTTGGAGACGTAATCCCCGTCCGTATTGCCCGGAGAAAGGATGTCGGGCGTGTTGTCCCGCGGCTTGTAGAGCCGGAAGAACAAGTCGTAGGACTGCGCGGACCCGTTCACGTAAGCGGCGCCGTCCCCATATAGGCTGGTGTCGGAGTGCTGGACCCAGCCTACGCTGTTATTGCCGCCGCCGTTATGGGTCAATTCGACGTAATAGGTCGAACCGGGCGTCACCGGAGCCTTAAGCTCGAAATAAGGAAAAAACAACCGGAAGTCGCCGCTCCCGTTGCCCGCCAAGCTCCTTTGGGCGATCATCGTCGTCCGGGAAGGACTGTCCCACAGCTTGAGCGTCAGCGTCTCGGCGGACGACCACTCCCGCATGTCGATCTTGAGATCGACGCCGTGCAAGTTGGTCATGCCCGCCGGAATTTTGACCGTCTGGCCAAGCCGCTGCGTCGATGTCACGAACGTACCGTTCTGCTGGGCGCCCGAATTGGAGAGCGCCAGCTTGCCTGCCGTCGGGAAGTAGTGGTCCTCCACGTAGACGGGAGCCAAATTAATGTAATAATCCAGCTGCGGAGCGTACGACATGGCATGCCGGATCGTGTTGGCATACCCTTCGATATGCCACGCCGCAGGCTCGTCCTTGATGTTGATCGCGGATACCCGCGAGTCGTTCTTGTAGGGAGCGAGCCTGCTCTCTAGCGTGGCGTAATCGGCGGGCGTATAGGATTGGTAGTCGTACAATCCGCCGTCGGTCACGAATAGCTGCACGCCTTTCGCGTAGCTGTTCGCGATGCCGTTTTCGTTTTCGGCTTTGGTGTAGTTGATGCCGCCCGAGGTCTCGACGGAAATCATGCGATCCAAATAAGCGTTGGCGATGTTCTGCCAATGGGCGCTCGTGTTGTAATCCGTCGGTCTGATCATCGGCTGCTGGAATGCCCCGATATGGAATTCCCCGGTGCCCGACGTCATCGAACTTAAGGCGCTCGGCTCGTATGCCGTTCCGAGACCCGACTCCAAGGCTCCGGCGGGACTCGCCTCCGTCCCCATGACGATCGTATTCTCGGCTGGAACATCGTCCCCGGTTGCCATCGCGCTGACCGAACTTGTTCCCGCCGCCAGCGAGACCGACAAGGCAATCAGTCCCGCCGCCCTCCTGCTTCGCTTCTTCTCCATCATTGAATCACGTCCTCTCTGATTGTTGGAATATCTTCCGTATCGCTTCGAAGTATAGGAAATGTCCATAATCACTAGGATGGTTAATATTGTTGATGAGCAAGCTCTCCGGCGACTTTCCCGCCTCGAGCTCCCGAATCCACGCCGCATGGGCATCGGCTACGGGGATTTGCAGCTCCTTTCCGACCCGCCTGATGGCGTCGGCGTACTCCCCAATCTGACCGCTCGTATGCTTCCAGAGCGGATTCGGCTCGCACGGCGTCACCAGAATAATGGCGGCTTCGCACGACTGGCCGATGATGTCGATCATCTCCCGAATGTTCCTCTCGTAATCGGCAAGCGAGACGCCGTTGCCATGCTCGTATCGGTTCTGGTCGTTCATGCCGTAGCCGATGGTGACAAGGTCCGGATGCAAGACCGCGATGTCCGTCAGTACGCGCGAAACTCCGCCCTCGCTGGTCTCCCCGCCGATGGCGCGGTTCTCGACGGTAACGCGGCAGCCTGGATAAGACCGCTCCAGCCACGCCGACAATCGCCCGAAGAAGGCAAGCCCGGAATCGCTCGCGTCGAATCCCGCACTAATGCTATCTCCCAGCACGGCGAATAAGATCTCGCCGCCGCTAGAGAGATTCTCTCGAAGGGCGTCCATGTATGCCGTTTCCGGCACTTCGGACGGCGAATCCTCTTTGCCTTCCGCAGCCTCGTATTCGTAGGTCGCATACACGGCGTAATCGTAGTTTGTGTAGGCGGGAAACTTCGTATGGTCAAACGCGCGCACGCCGCTTAATGGATGCGACGTCCAGTCCGGAATCCGGCTCCCCGGCGTTCGGACGATGTGTCCGGCAATGTAATCGACCTCGAAGTCGACGCCTTCGGCATAATCGGTGCCCCCGGCGTGCGCCTTCATCTTCACTCCGCCATGCCGCAGCGGGACGTAACGCGTCTTTTGCTTTTCCCATCCCGTGAAAACAAACGACTCCGCTTCCTGGGTCTTTATCATTTGACCGCCCCCGCTACGAGCCCTTCGTTGATTCGGCTCTGGAACAGGCCGTACAGAATCAGGATCGGAATCGTGGAGATAAACAGGCCCGCGAACAAGGGACCCCATTCCGTCCGGTATTGCATCTCTCCTTGCATGACCGCCAGCCCAACAGGCAGCGTATATTGGCTCGGATCGTTCATGAGGATCAAGGCTAGCGGGTATTCGTTCCAGAAATTAAGCGCGTTCACGATGCTAACCGTAATCAATCCGGGCATCGCCAGGGGAAGCATGATGCGCAAGAAAACGCCGTAATGCGAAGCCCCGTCCATGAACGCCGACTCCGACAGCTCCCGCGGAAGCGACTTGAAGAATCCGATGATGATGAAGATGCCGAACGGCAGTGCTCCGATCGCGTACAACAAGATCAAACCAAGGAAGGAGTTGGTCAGGTTTAGCGTATCGAATAGAAAGAACATCGGCACCAGACTTAGTATCGCCGGAATCATAAGCGAGGAGATATAGAAGTAATAGAGCAAGCCGCTCCCCTTGAACGTATATCTTGCAAGCACGTAGCCCGTCGTCGCGGCAAGTACGAGCGCGAGGAGCATGCTGCCGCCCGTCACGATGATGGAATTGAGGAAATACCGGCCAAAATGGTAGGTTTCCCACGTGTAGGAGAAGTTGGACCACAGCAGCGGAAACTTGGGCAAGTCCCACGCTCTGCCGTTAAAGAACTGCTGGTTATCCTTCAGCGATCCCATGACGGACCAGAACACCGGGTAAACGACGCAAAACGCCCACAGGACGAGAATCGTTCCGGACATCCATCTCGGGATGCGGCTTACAGCCGATTGTCGCAAACGGAAGCCCCCCCTTTAAGATAGCTCGACGGAATCCCGCCTCATGATTCGTTGCAGCACGATGGTCGTTACGAGAGACAGCACCAGGATGACGATGCCGATCGCGGAAGCGTAGCCCATATGATATTGCTTGAAGCCCATCTGGAAGAGGTAATAACCGAGCACCTGCGTCGCGTTATCCGGTCCTCCCTCCGTCATGACGCTGACGATGGCGAAAGAGCCGTTAAGCGAAGTCAGCATGATCAGCACGACCGAAACCTTGATCTGCTCCCAGACAAGCGGCACCGTGATATGCCGGAATTGCTTCCACTGCTTGGCCCCGTCGATCTGGGCCGATTCGTAGAGAGGCTCGGGGATCCCCTTGATGCCCGCGATCATCAGAATCATAAAAAAACCGACGCCCGCCCATATCGCCGGAGGCAATAAAGCCAGCAGCGCGTAAGATGAATCTCCGAGCCACGGCGTCTCGACCGGCTTGCCCTGCGCTTCCGACAACAGCCCGTTCAGGATTCCAAGCTTCGGATTATAGATAAACCTCCACAATACGCCGACGACGACGACCGACATGACGTTAGGGAAAAAGAAAGCGAACCTATAAAACCTGGAGCCGCGCATCTTGAGGCGGGTCAACGCCACGGCGAAAAAAACGGCCAATACCATAATGCCGACGATCTTCCATAAGACGAGGAAATAATCGTTGAATATCGCTTTCGTTACGACCGGGTCGGCGATCATGTCCTTGAAATTGCGAAGTCCGACGTAATCCATCGAGCTCGCGGAGCCGGACCAGTCGAACAAGCTGTAGTTGAGGCCTCGAATGACCGGATAAACCGTGAATACGAGGAACAGGATCAACGTTGGCCATACGAACGAGGCGATAAACAATCGCCGTTTCCACTCAGCCGTCATGCCATCACCCCGGGAATGTAATGGGGGAAGGGATAGAGGCGACATTCTCCTCTACCCTTTCCCGGTCGAGCTCATGCGTTATTATTGTTGCGAACGCACTTTTTCCGCGATCTTCTCCATGCGATCCGCCCACTCGTCCGGTTGAATCTTGTTGTCCGTCAGAGCAAGCGTCGCGTTCTCCAACTCCTTGGTCACGTCGGCGTTGATCGGCACGGCCGGAGCTACCACGAGATTGTCGCTGCTGTAGAACTTGATTGCGCCCTTCGATACTTCGCTAGCTTGCGAGCCGTCGAGGTCGACCTTCAAATTCATGAGAGCGCCCGTTTTCTCCGCCCACTCGATTGCCGCTTTTTTCGTGAAGACGAATTGGATGAACGCCTTGGCCGCTTCCGGATTTTTGGCCTTCGCCGCAATCGCGAACGGGCTCGTGTAGGGATTGGCGACGTACTTGCCGCCGGGTGCCTGGGAGATGGACGGGATGTAGCCGAATTCGAAGCCTTCCGGCGTATCCTTGGCCATTTCGTTCGGCAGCCAGAGCCCGTTGGGAATGAAGGCGTCCTTATGCTGCAGGAATTGCATCTGCGAATCCGTGTGGTTGAGGGCGACGGCCGCCTGGTCGATGTATCCCTTGTCGCGCATCGTGACGAGCTGTCCCACGGCCTTCAGGACGGGCTCGCTCTTGAAAATGCCTTCCTTCAGATCGGAAATATCCTGCAGGATGGAAGCATCGTCGCCGTTGGCGGATACGATTGCCGGGAACAGGAACCCTCCCGTCAGATAGCCGGTATAAATGCCTGGATGGATATAAGGCGCGATCCCGGCCGACTTGATCTTTTCGCTCACCGCCAAGAAGCTGTCGAAGTCGGTCGGCGCCTCCCAGCCGTTCTTCGCGAACAGCGCCTTGTCATAGAACGTACCCCATGAGCCGAAGACAAGCGGGACTGTGTACATCTTGCCGTCGATAGGCGATGGCTGAGTTATGACGACCTCCGACAGCTTCTCGCCGTCGACGTTCTCGGCGTTCGCGAACCAATCGGTCAGATCCAGAAGCTGGCCGTCCTTGACCGCTTGGCTGACGTCGAGTCCGCCGGCGCCGTCGATGTAGACGAGATCCGGCGGGTCATTCTGGATCCAGCGCGGTTTCATTTGATCATTGATCTTCGGTCCCGCGGACTCCTTGATCTTCAGATCGGGGTGCAGCTCCTTGAACTGCGCGATCATCGACTTCCACCAGGAATCGCCGTACCCGCCGACGAAATACTGGATTTCGAAATCGCCTTTGAGCTGCGCCGCTCCCGCATCGCCGCCGTTCGTCGCTTCGCCGGCTTTCGGCGAAGGCGAACCTTCGTTGGTATTGCCGCCGCTGCATGCGGCCATCATGACGGAGATCAGAAGAATGAGAACGGTAACGGTCGAGCCTGCTTTTCTCTTGAGCATTTGAACAACTCCCCTCGATTTGTCTTGCAAATGCCTGTAGCCGGAATGCAGAAACGCGAGAAACCGCATGACCCGGACGGCCGCCGGGCACCGATCCACCTCCTGCCGAAATAATGGCTCAATCCCTATCCCTCAAGTCGGAACGACGGCTGATATCCGAAGGCTTCGCGCGCTTTCGCGGACGAAATCAGCGCATCCCTTCCTTGTATCTCCGAAGTCAGTGCCGTCAGATAATCCGGGCGAAGCGAACGCAGGAGCTCCATTGTAGGTTCCGGGCAGCTCGTGTCGGAGGCATTAAGCGTATACGCGCCGTAGCCCGGCAAATCCGGCGCTTCGAGCGCCTGGCGGATGCCTTTCGCGATGTCGCGAACGTGCACCCAAGTATACAGATCGTCGGACCACGCTTCCGTCGGCGGCAAGCCTTGCTCCATCGCCCGGTCGTATACGGCGTCGCTCCAGACGCCGCCGAACCGAAGCGCCGCCGTCTTGATGCCGTAGGCCCTGTGGAAGGACTCGCACGTATATTCGTTGACAAGCTTGCTTAGGCTGTACGGGTCCTGGGGTTCCGGCGGGAAGGCTTCCGTCAGCGGCAGGTGGGTATACCGCACGGCCTCTTCCTTGATTCGCCAATAGAACGTGCCGAACGCATTGATGCTCGATGCGGTTACGAACCGGGACACCCCCCCGAGCCTGGCGGCATCCAGCAGCGCGTAAGTGCCGCTGGCGTTATAATGGAATGTCTCGCGGCCTTGGTCAGGCAAGCCCGAAGGAATCGCCGCAAGGTGCACGATCGCCTCCGACTGCTCCGCGATGCTCCGCATCGCCGCTTCGTCCATGATATCGGCTTGGCGGAATGGCCAATCCGTCGCGAACGGCGCGCTAACCCTGCCTCCCGGCACGAACATCGTCGCCTCTTCCGGACGGGTCCGGTCCACGAGCAGCAGCTCGTGTCCTCCCCGCTCCAGCTCTTGTATCAACGTTCTGCCGATAAATCCGCATGCTCCCGTTATCGTCACTCTCATGGTTCAGTGCTCCAATCGATCAGTATTCCAAGAAAGGGTTCCTTGTTCTCCAGCAACATTCGGTAAAATCCGGGAGCTTCCTCAGCCGTTCCCCTATGCGTGATCAGCGGCGCCAGGCTTATCGCTCCCTCGTTCATAAGCGATATCGTGGCTTCGATACGTTCTCTCGTCCAGTCGGATACAAAGTGGCAGGTCAATCCGTGCGCCTGCAGCTGCGGCATGTCGGCCCAGGCGCCGCCGATCGCATGGCCGCAATACACGATCTGTCCCTCCCCCGGACGAAGCAGAGGGATATACTCTCGCTCGAGTCCCGGCTGCTGGATCGTATCCAGCACCGCCGTTACGCGGCGGCGTCCCGTCAACTCCATGACCTGCCGCGCAAGATCCCCAGGCGATGCCTGAATGACGTAATCCGCGCTATGCTTCGCTCCCAGCTCGAGCCTCTCTCTTCTTCGGCCGACTAATATCGTTTTGGCGCCTCTTGCCCGCGCCGCCTGCGAAGCGCATTGGCCGATCAATCCGTCGCCGTAAACGACGATCCAATCGTCGTCTCCGAGCGATATGCGGGATGCCGCATTGTAGCCCACTTGCGCGACGACGATGCCGGCCGCGTCTTCGCTTGCCAAGCCGGCCGGAACGGGGTAGATTTCGGAGCGGCTCGTGTTGCCTAGCGCCAGATGGGCGCCCCAATATGGCATAACCTCACCGGTCCAACTGCTGCTTGTCGCAATCACGCGCTGGCCGACTCTCACGTCGCGCACGTTGGTTCCCGTCCGAACGACGATGCCGACCCTCTGATATCCCGGCACGCAAGGATAAGGGGTACCTGCAGAGGAGAAGCGGTCGGTGAGAATCCATCTCTCCGTGCCAGTGCTGACGAAAGAAATCAGCGTGCGAACCTGCACCTCGTCCGGACCGGGAGCATCGATTTCGACGCTGCCTAATCTTGCATCGTTTTGTCCCGCGAACAAAAGCGCGTCTGTTAATATCGGTATCGGAATCACCTTCTTTAGCTTCAGTCTGTTGTTTGTCTGTATTCAGTGTATAATAGAAAGCGCATACAGTCTTTGCACGGCATATTGCACTTTTGATTTGTCGAGCAGTTATTTTTGCCGGTATCCGTACGCATCAGACCATATTCGTATTGCACTTTATCTACTTTCGACTCCAAAGGAGAGATGTCCGTGAAGATTCGGATATGCAAGGCGCTGACCATCAGCAAGACGGCCGATGCGCCGTCCGGAGGCATCCATGCGCATCATTTGGAGATTCTGTACATTACCAAGGGGAGAGCCAAATTTCAATGGGCGGGACACTCCCTGGAGCTTTGCGCTCCAGCCGTGTTCGTTATCGCCCCCTCAACGCCGCATATCCTCGAGAGCCTCGATCCCGAGAGCGGCTGCATCTTCCTGGAGCTCGGCGAAGCCGACGATCCCATCCTCACGACCGCGAACATCGACCGTTGGAACTTGCTGCAGGCGCACATCATCGACGATACCCGGGCGATTTACGTTAGTGAGATCGAGCGGACTCTGCAATTCGTCCATCATCTGTATTTGACCCGGGCTGCTAGATCCCATCACGAGCTGGAACAGGTATGCCTTCTGGAGCTTAGCAAAATCTTTCGTTTAATCGCCCATATTTTGCGCTCCTCTTCGCTCGAAACTGGCAATCGGGCGCGCGGCACGGCCAAATGGAGCTCGCAGGAAACCGTGGATATCCTGATCGACTTCATGGAATGGCGCTACAGCGACAACATCACTCTCGATATGCTGGCCGAGCTCGCCCACCTCAATCCTTCCTACTTGGTCCGCATCTTCAAAAGACATACGGGCCATACGCCCTTCGAATATTTGCAATCGCTGCGGCTCAAGGCGGCCGTCAGCTATTTGATGCGAAGCGATCTCCCTCTCCGGGTCATCGTCGAGAAAACAGGCTTCAACAGCATCCACTACTTCTGCCGCCTATTCCGCAAAACCTACGGAGACAGCCCGATCCGGTGGCGCGACAAGCAAGCGGGTCATACAGGGGAGAGCTAGGCAGAATCAGAGAAAATGCTCGTCTCGCATTCCGACAACAAGATAGGAGGCGTCATCTATCATCGGGCCATTTGTTCGGATAGAACCATGTTCGACTCATCCCGGACCACAACCAACAGACCCGGCAACGTTGCCGGGTCTGTTGGTTTATATAAGATTTACCGCCCCACGCTCTGCATCGACCAGGCTTCCACATCCCACGTTTTGGTGACCCAGTCTTCGTAGAAATCAGGCTCGTGGGAAACCAGGACGACGGTGCCTTTGTAAGCCTTCAGAGCCCGCTTCAATTCCGCTTTGGCGAACACGTCCAAGTGGTTGGTCGGCTCGTCGAACAGGATCCAGTTGCTCTCCCGCATCATCAGCTTGCACAGTCGGACCTTGGCTTGCTCGCCGCCGCTAAGCTGATTGAGCGCCCGCGTAATATGTTCGTTCTTCAGACCGCAGCGGGCTAACGCCGCCCGAACCTCGTGCTGGCTCATGGAGGAGAATTCATCCCATACGTCCTCTAACGGCGTCATGGTTGGAGCCTTGGCCTCCTGCTCGAAGTAGGCGGGGGATAAGTAATCGCCTAGGTACGTCTTGCCGTCCAGAGGAGGCACAACGCCGAGAATAGTCTTGAGCAGCGTCGACTTGCCCACCCCGTTGCAGCCTACGATCGCGATCTTGTCGCCGCGCTCGATGACCATGTCCATCTTGGGAAGAAGCGGCTTGTTGTAGCCGATGACCATCCCCGCGGCTTCGAACACGGTCTTGCCGCTCGTTCTGGACTCCTTGAAGCTAAAGGTCGGTCTCGCCGCTTCCTCTGGCTTGTCGATCCGGTCGATGCGGTCGAGCTGCTTCTCCCGGCTCTTGGCTCGTCCCGAGGTCGAAGCCCGCGCTTTGTTTTTCTGGATGAAATCCTCTTGCTTCTTAATGTATTCCTGCTGCTTCTCGTACGCGTCGATATGCTGCGCTTTGTTCAGCTCGGCCATCTCCAGAAACTTATCGTAATTCGCCGAGTAGCGAGTCAGCTTCGTAAATTCCAGATGGTAAATCACGTTTACCACTTGATTCATGAAGGCCGTCTCGTGGGAGATCAGAACGAACGCGTGCGGATAGTTGCGCAAGTAGTTCGTCAGCCAGCCAATATGCTCGTCGTCCAAATAGTTCGTAGGCTCGTCAAGCAGCAGCACGCCCGGCTTCTCCAGCAGAAGCTTGGCGAGCAGCACCTTCGTCCGTTGTCCGCCGCTTAGCGCCGTGACGTCGCGGTCGAGCCCGATCGCGTCGAGTCCGAGACCGCTGGCCATCTCGGCGACCTTAACGTCAATGAGATAGAAATCGCCGATTTCGAGCGCCTCTTGAATCTCGCCCATCCGTTCCAAGAGCTGGTCCAGCGCGTCCGGATCGGCATCGGCCATTTGCGCCGTGATTTCGTTCAGCTCCTCTTCGAGTACGAGCAAAGGAGCGAAGGCATCCTTGAGCACGTCCCGAATCGTTTTGCCCGCTTCCAGCTTCGTGTGTTGGTCCAAATAGCCATAATGAACGCGCGGAGTCCATTCCACCTTGCCTTCGTCCTTGAGCAGCTTGCCCGTCAAAATATTCATAAGCGTGGACTTTCCCGTGCCATTGGCGCCGACAAGCCCGACATGCTCTCCCTCGAGCAACCGGAAGGACACGTTTCTAAACAATACCCGATCGCCAAACGTATGCGATAATTGCTCAACCGTCAACAAACTCATTATTCTCTATCTCCATTCATCTAGTTGCCTTCATTTATGATCATTCTCTCGAATTGCCCGTCTCATTGTAACACAAATCATCGCTCCATAATCGCTTATTCCTGCGTTTGCGCCTGGGCGACGGGTTTGCCGGCTTCGATCAACCGCTTGTTGCCGACAAAGAACAACGCCAGCACGAGGATCAATATACCCGTTCCGAGCAGCAGCCACTCGATCTCGATGACGTCGGCAAGCGGACCGAAGATCATCATCCCGATCGGCATCATGGACGTCGAGATCATGCCGAATACGCCGAAGATGCGGCCCATGTAATCGGGATCCACCTTCTCCTGCAGCAGGACGGTCGTCGGCGTGTTGGCCATGGGCATCCCCAGACCGAATATCGCCATGACGGTCAAATAAATCCAGAAGTTCGGAACGACGCCGAGCAGCAACGTGCACGCGCCCATGATGAGATTGGCGAACGTCATCGTATACACCTTATTCCGGAAGCCGCCCCAGGATGCGATAATGGCTCCGCCCGCCATCATGCCGACGGAAAACGCGATCTCGATGGCCGTCAATCGCCAATACTCGTCGCCGAAGCTTCGCGCGACCTGCAGCGGCGTTAAGAAGGCGGCCGGCGCCATTAATACAAAGAAAAAGGCGAAAAAGATAAAAAACGGCTTCAGGAAGCTGTGATTTTTAATATAGCGCAGACCCAGCTTAAAGTCGTCCAAATAACTGGTCGTTTGCTCGCTGGACGCCTTCTGGTGAACGGGAATTTTCAGGAAGAAAAACAACGCGGCAATCGCGATCGCGGCCGTTATTACGTCTATGAAGAAAATAACCTCGAGCGTCGACACGGAAAGCAAGGTGGCGCTGACAATGGGCGCAACGAACATCATAAGGGCCTGAAGCGACCCGTTAATGCCGTTAACCTTCGTCAGCTTGTCCTCGGGCACGATTTGGGGCAGGATGGCTCCTACAGCAGGCGTCTGAATGCCCGCTCCGAGCGCGCGAACGGCGGCGATGACAAACAGCAGCCATGGCTCGTCATACCCCAACTGGAAAGTGATAGCCAGAAGCAGAGTCACGGTAGCGATCATCGAATCGGCGATCATGATGAGATGCTTGCGGTTGAAGCGGTCAGCCCATACTCCGGCAAACGGAGATAATAGAAACGTCGGGATGAACCCGCAAATAATAAACAGCGTCATCATGAGCCCCGATTTCGTCGTAAGCGTCACATGCCACATAATCGCGTATTGCACGAGCGCTGAGCCGAACAACGATATGGTTTGGCTGCTCAGAAAGAGAATAATGTCTCTTTTCCAATTCTTTTTATCCCCGGTATGCGTCATGTCCTACATCCTTCTACTATAATTTAGTTGGGAAATTGAAGCGCAGATTCTCTAGTAACAGTCATTGCCACAATTCATAGAACTAATTCTTCTTCGGCGCTCCCAACTTACATTACCATATTATAGCATGGATAAGGCTCTCTTTTTGAGGTGGAGAACAGCTATATTCGTTTTTCCAGCCCGCAACCGTTACAGCATGCAGCGCTTGTCTCGCGCCTCTGCCACGACGAATGAAGTCGACAACAAATAGATTACGAGAACGTAATGGGATAATGGCCGTACCGATCGCCGCGTTTTTTCATCCATCCCGCAAGCTCCCTCAGCATCTCCTCGTACGGAGCAACCTTATAGCCGCAATCCTCTCTCGTGCCTATCAAACTTTTATCGTTCCATTGTTTGGCGGACGAGACTACATCGATATCCTTGGCGAACGCTTCCTTCATAAGCAGCAGCAGCTCGTGCTTGGACACCTTCCGCTCCGCGGCCAAATGAACGAGTCCGCCAATCGGCTGGCCCAAGCTCCAGCCAATAAACTTAGCCAGCTCCAGCGTCGTCACTCCGTTCCAGTACACGTTGCTATATCCTTCGACCGGACCCTCGCGCATCAAGAACCAATGCAGCAGCCCGATGCCGTCCCGCTTCAGCTCCGGACCGATAATAGATGTCCGTATAGTCAAATGGTTCGGGGAGACGACCTCCCCCAGGCTTTTTGTTTTGGCATATACGGACGTACCGTCCGGCAAGCTGGACTCCGTATAGGAACCAGTCTTCCCCGAGAAGACGCAATCCGTACTAATATGGACAAGCCGGAAGCCAAGCTCGTCCCCATACTCCGCCAGCCGATGCGGCAATAGACTGTTCACCCAAATAGATTCCTGGAGCCGCTTCTCCGCCGCTTCGTTCAGCAACCCTGCGGCATTGATGACGACTTCCGGTCTTTCGGTCGCCAGCAAGTGCCGCAGACGCTCCGTATCCCGCAAATCCAGCGGATAAAGACCTTCCGCGCCGTTTCTCCCCGTCGCGGTTATCCGATCACCTTGTTCCGACAGCCAGCCGCAAAGCACATGCCCGGCCATTCCGTTGCCGCCCAACACTACGATTTTGGTCATATTCGCCTCCTTACCTGAACTGATTCAGCAGCTCTTCTACCTTGGACTGCGCGATTAGCTCGGAAGCCCGCACCTTGAACCTAAGCAGCTCGTTGCTTTGATGAATCGTCACGACGAAGTTTCGGCCTCCGATCAGCTCGTATTTGTACTTAATCGCGTCATTATGCGTCTTAACGGCATACCTGTTGCCCGCGATATAATGCTCCGTGCGGTAGATGAACGTGAAAAA
>JAQSXN010000224.1 GCA_029256665.1 Paenibacillus sp. | reverse complement strand
GCGGGGCATTAGGTCGATGCGAGCGACTTAATCGCGAAAAAGTCGCCACGCCCGGGGCATTTGGTCGATGCGAGACTTAATCGCAGAAAAGCCGCCACGCGCGGGGCTTTTGGTCGATGCGAGCGACTTAATCGCTGAAGAGCCGCCACGGCGGGGCTTTAGGTCGATCCGAGCGACTTAATCGCGAAAAAGCCGCCATGCGCGGGGCATTAAGTCGATGCGAGCGACTTAAATGCTGTACAGTAACTTCCCCCGCCACTCTCCAACGTGTAACGGTTGCCACAGAGCCTAAAGTATCATTTCTACCACCTTTTATTTTGTAACGGTTATAGCGGCGGCTATTTCGGCATATTGGGGTAAAATGAGGCAAAATCGAGCGAATAGCCCCCACGGCAACCGTTAGAATTTCAAACCAGGCATTTACCGCCGAATAAGCGCTGACCCAACCGTTAGAGTTTCTCGCATCCTTCACAACGCCTCCTAGTTAGAGTTTCTCGCATCCTTCACATCACCCCCCAGTTAGAGTTTCTCGCATCCTTCACATCACCGCCTAGTTAGAGTCACTCGCATCCCTCACAACGCCCCCTGGTTAGCCAAAAAGCCGCTCCCCCGGCATTGCGCCGGAGAAAGCGGCTTTCGAACGTTTTAGCGTTTCCTCCCTATTCCGCGAGAGAAGGTTCGTTTATTTCTTGGCCATGTATTTGCGAATATCGAACGCCACGGCCGCCACGATGATCAGCCCTTTAATAATGAGCTGCCAATACGGGCTGATGCCGATAAACGTTAGGCCGTAGTTGATGACGCCGAAGATGAGCACGCCGGCCATGACGCCCGGCACCGTGCCGATGCCGCCGGCCGTAGATACGCCGCCCACCACGCAAGCCGCGATCGCGTCCAGCTCGTACATATTGCCGTAGTTGTTCGTCGCGCCGCCCGTACGGGCCGCCTCCAATACGCCGGCGAGTCCGTACAGCGCGCCGGAGATCGCGTAGATCATGATCAGGTTGCGCGCGACGTTGATGCCGGATACATGCGCCGCTTGGACGTTGCCGCCGATGGCGTACATGTTTTTGCCTAGCCGCGTCTTGTTGAAGATGACCCAGCAGACGACCGCCACGGCCAATGCGATAAGCACGATATACGGGATCGTGTAGCCGCCGCCGAGGTCGAAATAGCCGGAGCCCCAGCTCGTAAAGTCGGCGCGCAAGCCGCCGATCGGCTGCGACTGGTTGGGCTCCATGTCGAAGTAGATGGAGTTGACGCCGTAGATGCCGACCATCGTGCCGAGCGTCGCGATAAACGGCGGCACGTGGAGCTTCGCGATAATGACGCCGTTGATCAAGCCCACGAGCAGGCCCGCCGCGATGCCGATCAGCACCGGAATGCCGACCCATAGCTGCGGCAGATCCGGGAAGAACCGGTTGGCGTACGTATCGATCTGCAGCATGGATGCCGAAATGACCGCCGTCAAACCAACGACGCGTCCCGCCGACAGGTCGACTCCGCCCGTGATCAGGATGAACGCCGCTCCGAGCGCGATGATCAGCCTCGTGGAGGACTGCTGCAGAATATCCCTCAGCGTCGAGAACGCAAGGAAGTTCGGATCCGCGACCGCAATGCCGACGACGAGCAAAATAAGGACGACGAAGATCGCGCGTTGCGCCAAATATTGTTTGACTCCGTTAATCTTTAACGCATTCATGTAAGTTCCCCCTTGCTTAGCTTTCGCGCTGCTGCGCGGCAAGCCTCATAATCTCTTGCTCCGTCGCGCCTTTGCCTTCGACGATGCCGGTCAGCCGGCCTTCGCTCATGACCATGATCCGGTCCGACATTCCAAGCAGCTCCGGCATCTCCGAGGAGATCATGATGATGCTCTTGCCTTGCGCGGCAAGCGCCGCAATGATGGTATAAATCTCGAACTTGGCGCCTACGTCGATGCCCCTCGTCGGCTCGTCGAGCAGCAGAATATCGGGATCCGTAAGCAGCCAGCGGGCGAGCAGCACCTTCTGCTGATTGCCTCCCGACAGATTTCGGATGGGCGTGTGGATCGACGGCGTCTTGGTGCGCAGCTTCTCCACGTTTCTCGCGGCGTCCGCTTTGCCTTGCCCTTCGCTCAGCAGTCCCATCTTGTTCCGATACCGGTCCAGGTTCGCGATAATGGTGTTCTCGTAGACCGACAGCACGGGGAAAATACCCGTTACGCGCCGCTCCTCCGTCAATAACGCGATCCGGTGCCGCTTCGCGTCGGTCGGACTTTTGATCCGAGCCGGCTTGCCGCCGATCTCGATCGTGCCGGATGCCGCGCGCCGCAGACCGAACAACGCCTCGACCAGCTCCGTGCGCTGCGCGCCGACAAGCCCGCCGAGTCCCAAAATTTCGCCGCGGCGCAGCTCGAAGCTTACGTCCCGGAACGACTTCGGATGCACGGAGGTCAATCCCGTCACCTTCATCAAGGTCTCTCCCGGCGTATGCGTCCGCTCCGGGAACCGCTCCTTTAGATCGCGTCCAACCATGCGCGTAATAATAAGATCCGTCGTCAGCTCGCTTGCCGCCCAGGTGCCAATGTATTTGCCGTCGCGCATAATCGTCACTTCATCGGATATGCGCAGAATTTCTTCCATTTTGTGCGAAATGTAGATGATCGACACGCCTCGGCTCCGCAGCCGCTCGATGATCGCGAACAATTGCTCGACTTCGATGCCCGTCAGCGACGAAGTCGGTTCGTCCATGACGATGACCTTCGCCCGGAAGGATACCGCCTTGGCGATCTCGATCGTCTGCACCTTGGACACGGAGAGCGAACCGATGCGAGCCCTGGGGTCGATGTCGATGTCCAGCTCGCGGAACAACGAGAGCGTGTCCTCGTACATCCTCTTCTCGTCCACGAACCGCAGCGGCCGGAAGCCGAACATCGGGAACCGCCCAAGCCATATGTTCTCCATCACGCTCCGGTGCTGAACGGGGTGCAGCTCCTGATGGATCATGGAGATGCCGCTCGCGATCGCGTCGCCGGAGCTTTGAATGGCGGTCTTGCCGCCCTCGATGTAGATCTCCCCTCCGTCCGGCTTGTAGATGCCGAACAGGCATTTCATGAGCGTCGATTTGCCCGCGCCGTTCTCGCCCATCAGCGCGTGCACCGAGCCGGGCTTCACCTTGAGCGTCACGTCATCCAGCGCCTGCACGCCTGGAAACGCTTTCGATATCCCCCTCATCTCTAGCAAAAGCCGCTCTTTCATCAAGTAATCCCTCCTTGCCTATAGACGGAGAAAGGGGCAACGCGCCTCAGGTGCCGTTGCCCCTTTCTTCCCGTTTCTTTATTGCGCGTCGGCTACGTTGTCTTTCGTGATTTTTTTGTACGCGATCCAGACGTACTTGCCGTCCGTAATGTCGAAGCCCGTATTATCCTTCGTCGGCGTCTCGCCCTTCGCCAGCGCTTCGGCGATCGCGACGGAAGCCGCGCCTTGGTTCTTCGCGTCGTTCAGCACGGTGCCGAGCAGCGTTCCGTCCTGCAGCGCCTGGATCGCCGGAGCCGTCGCGTCCACGCCCACGACCGGCATGTATTTGTCGCCTGTGAAGTAACCGCCAGCCTTGAGCGCCTCGATCGCGCCAAGCGCCATGTCGTCGTTGTTCGCCAAGACCGCTTCGATCTTGTCGCCGTGCGACGCCAGGAACGTCTGCATTTTCTCTTGGCCCTTCACGCGGTCCCACATCGCCGTATCCTTCTGCAGTTCCTCCACCTCGATGCCCGCGTCCTGGATCGCCTGAACGGAGAACTTCGTGCGAAGCTCCGCGTCCTGGTGGCCCGGCTCGCCCTGCAGCAGCACGTATTGAAGCTTGCCATCGCCGTTTTTGTCGGCATCCGGGTTGGCCTTCCAGTAGTCGACGAGCAGTTGGCCGGAGATCGTGCCGGATTCCTCGGCCTTGGCGCCCACGTAGTACACTTTATCCCACTTGTTCATGTCCTCCGCCAGCGGCTCGCGGTTCAGGAACACGACCGGCGTGTTCGCCGTCTTGGCTTTATCGATAATAACGCCGGCCGCCGTGCGGTCCACCGGGTTGATGATCATGGACTTGTATTTTTTCGTAATGAACAGGTCGACCTTCTCGTTCTGGGTCGGCTGGGCGTTCTGGCTGTCCACGATATCCAGCTCTGCCTTTCCCTTCGCCGCTTCGGACATCGCGTTGCGCACGCCCGTCATGAACGTGTCGTCGAACTTGTAGATCGCCACGCCGATCTTCGGACCTCCGCCGCCGGAATCCCCGCCATTGCCGCCGTTGCCCCCGTTGCTGCAAGCCGATGCCCCTACCAGCGCCGCCATAGCCAGCATGGCCATTGCCTTCTTCTTCATATGCAAAGCCCCCCGTATCCTGTAATGTCGCATCCGCGGTCCGGCGTTCCCGCCGTGCCTCGCGACTGCCGTACCGTCATTATGCGTTATTAGGGAACGTATTCGAATGGGATATTCTCATGCGTTCTATCGAAATTCTCATGTCTTTATCATTGGACAAACGGGAACAGCAGCTTCTGATTGTTCATCCAAAACATCGTGTCGGAGTCGACGACCTTCGTCTCGAGCAACGCGGAAGGCGCGCCGTCGTCCGCGCCCGTCAAACGCTTCGCCGCCCGCTCCATCGCGAGATAGCCGATGCTGAAGTCGTTCTGCACGACCAGCCGGTCGAGCGCTCCGTCCTGCAGCAGCGACAGTTGCTCCAGCTTGCTGCCGAACGCGACGATGCCGAGGCGGCCCGACAGCTCGCGATCCTTAGTCTCTCGCGCCAACCCCACCGCGCCTATCGACTCGAGGGCGAACGCGCCGTCCAGCGGCTCGCGATCCAGCATGATGCGCGCCGCCTCCCGGCAGTCATCGTCGTTGCCGCCGCAGGAAACGCCCTCCACGATCTCGATGTCCGGATAGGCGGACATTGCTTCGCGGATGCCTCGCTCCCGTTCCTCCAGTTCGGTGTCGCCGCGTTCCGCGCCGACGATCGCAACCGTTCCGCTTCCGTTCAGCAGCTCCGCCATCGCTTCGCCGGCCTGTCGCCCCGCCTCCCTATTGTCGACGGAGACCGCGGCCAGCACGCCTCGCGGCATGCGCGCTTCGTTCAGCGCGATAAGCGGCACGCCGCGCCGCGCCGCTTCCGCCGCAAGCTCCTCCAGCACCCGCTCGTCGGCCGGATCCGCGAGCAGGGCGGTCGCGCCTTCGTCCAACAACCGCTTTGCTGCCGCCAGCTGCTCGGCCGCGCCGTCCTCCGGCTGGAAGTCGGCCATCGCCAGGTCGATGCCGTACGTCTTGGCCGCCGCCTCCGCGCCAAGCCGAATGGCCGCGCCTTGTTCCGCCGCGTGAACCGGGGCGATTAACCCTACCTTCAGCGGCTTATGATCGCTTGTTGCGGCGATGCCCGGAGATGAGCAAGAAGCAAGCAATAGAACGGCTGCGAGATAAAGCAAGGCTTGACGGCCAGTCGACCTCGACCTGGACCTGGACATCGATCTCGACATCGATCTCGACCTCGACATCGATCTCGACCCCGACATCGACCTCGACCTCGCCTTGATCCATTTTATGGCGCTGCTCTGATTCATCCAATTCGCCCATTTCGCCCATTCCATCCCTTTAGTCCAACGCATCCTGCCGCTCCCCCCTTTCCAATTCCTTGATGACGGGCAGGACGATCCGCACGGTCGTGCCCTCTTCCCGCTCGCTCTCGAAGCTGAGTCCGTAAGCTCCTCCGTAATAGAGCCTGATGCGGTCATGCACGTTGCGGACGGCCACGCCGGAGCCACCCGACGAGCCTTGTCCGCTCCCGCCCGTTCCTTTGTCACCTTGTCCCTTATCCTTCAATCCGAAGCTCGAGTTCCCCGCTCCTAAGGCAGGGCCGTCCGCCAGCAAGGCATCCAGCTGTTCGCGCGACATGCCGACGCCGTTGTCCTTCACCTCGAGCACCAGCCTCTCTCCTTCGACCTTCGCGCTGATTTCGATCCATCCTTCGTCTACCGAATATTCAATGCCGTGAACGATCGCGTTCTCGATCAAGGGCTGCAGAATCAGCTTAAGCGTGCCGCAAGACAAAGCGTCTTGCTCCGCGCGGATCAAGAACCGGAATTTGCGCTTGAACCGCATCTGCTGAATCGTGAGATAATGCCGCGCATGCTCCAGCTCCTCGCCCACCGTAATCACCGTGCGGCCCTTGCTGAGACTGATGCGGAACAGCTTCGACAACGACGTGATCATCGTGATGATTTCGTCGTTCTTGCTCATGCCGACCATCCGGACGACCGAGTTCAGCGTGTTGTACAGAAAATGCGGATTGATTTGCGCCTGCAGCGCTTCGAGCTCGTACTTCCGCTTCGACTCCTGCTCTACGATAATCTGCCCCATCAGCCCCCGAATCTTGTCCAGCATCAGGTTGAAGCGGCTAGACAGCTGCACGACCTCGAGCGGTCCCCGCAGCGGCAGCTCCACGTCGAAGTCGCCCCGCTCCACCGCCTTCATCGTCGAACCCATGCGCCGGATGGGACGGGAAAGCGTCGAGGCGAGAAGCATCGAGATGAGGAAGGCCAGGATAAGGACGACGGCGACGACCCGGATCAAATAGCGGTTGACCTCCTCGCGCGTCGTCATCATCTCGTCGAGGTACGCGACGCCGACGACCTTCCAGCCGATATTCGTTACCGACTTAACCGTATTCAGC
>JAQSXN010000223.1 GCA_029256665.1 Paenibacillus sp. | reverse complement strand
GGCGCTGGCAAAAGCACGGTAATGAGCTTGCTCTCCGGCTTGTACCGAGCGGACGCGGGGACAATCAAAGTCCATGGGATGTTCTCTTCCATTGCCTCGCCCAAGGATGCCATGAAGCTAGGCATCGGCATGGTGCATCAAAATTTCAGGCTCGTTCCGTCGCTGACGGCGCTCGATAATATTATCCTTGGCGAGCGCGGAGAGCTATGGCGCGGGGGGAGCTGGAAACAGAGAAAGCTGGCGCAGGTTGCGGCGATCTGCGAGCGCTACGGTCTAGGCATCCCGCTGGAGCAGCCGATATGGGCCATGTCGGTCGGCGAGCAGCAGCGCGTGGAGATCGTCAAGACGCTGTATCGCGGAGCGGACATCATTCTGCTCGACGAGCCGACTTCCGTCCTAACGCCGGGCGAAGCGGAGGCATTGTTCCAGACGCTAAGGGAGCTTAAAGCGGCGGGGAAAACGATGATTATCACGACGCACAAGCTCAAAGAAGTGATGTCGGTCGCGGACGGCATCTCCGTCATGCGCAAAGGGAAAATGATCGCGTCCCTGCATCGGGAGGAGACGGATGCTGGCAGTCTTGCGGAGTTGATGGTCGGGAGGGAAATGCGGGAAGCGGAGCCGGTCATGCGGGGGATGGCGGGCGATAAGATACTAGAGGCGATCGGCATGACCGTTCGTTCCGACCATGGCCGAAACGCGCTTGCGGACGTTTCGTTTCACATTCGCGAAGGAGAGATCGTCGGGGTTGCGGGCGTGGCCGGCAACGGGCAGAAGGAGCTTGCGGAAGCGCTCACCGGGCTGCGTCCTTGGGTGCAAGGCGAGATGCGGCTGCGCGGCGAGCGGACGGAAAACGCAAGCGTCAGGCGTTTAATCGATAAAGGCGTCGCGCATATACCGGAGGATCGAATGAAAAGCGGACTCGCCGGCAGCCTTGGCGTAGTGGACAATTTGATGCTGAAGACGTACAGAACGAACAAACACTTCCGCTTCGGACTGCTGCGCGCGAGGAGCAGCGAAAGCTGGGCCAAAGGGCTCGCCGAAAGGTTCGACGTCCGGCATGGAGGATTGGATCATCCCGTCAGGGGAATGTCGGGAGGCAATCAGCAGAAGCTGCTGCTCGCCAGGGAAATCGACCAGCAGCCGGAGCTGATGGTCGCCGTGCATCCGACGCAAGGTCTCGACGTCGGCGCGGCCGAGGCCGTGCATGACATGCTGCTCGGCCTTAGAGACGCAGGAGCCGGCATCTTGTTGATCTCGGAGGATCTCGACGAGGTTCTGCATTTGGCGGACCGGGTGATCGTGTTGTATGGCGGACGCATCGTCGGCGAGCTGGAGCGGCAGGGGGCCGATCGCGATACGATCGGCCGAATGATGGCAGGCATCGGGGATGAGGGGGTAGCGGCGCGATGAATCAGAAATTTCTTGCCGAGCCGATCAACCATTCGGCATCGCCGCCGTCCCGAAGCCGCAGATCGCCATTCGCGATGCCGTTCTCGCTGCAATACGACCCGCTTAAGAAAGGCGGCGCCTGGTGGGTGCCCGTCGCTTCGGTCGCGGCGGCATTGCTCTTATGCGCTTTGTTTATTTGGCTGAACGGAATGAATCCGTTGACCGTATACGCCAAGATGGCCAAAGGGGCGTTCGGATCGACGTTCGGCATCAGCGAGACGTTGGTCAAGGCAATCCCGCTGTTGTTATGCGGGCTCGGCGTTGCGGCAGCTTACCGCATCTCCGTATGGAACATCGGCGCGGAGGGCCAGCTCGTCGTCGGAGCGATTGCGGCCTCCGCGGTCGCGCTCTATCTTCCGGGATTGCCGGGCGCGCTCTACATACCGGCGATGGTTGCCGCCGGCATGGCGGCAGGCGCCGTATGGGGCTTGCTGACCGCGGTGCCGCGTACGTACTTCGGCGTCAATGAGCTGATTACGTCGCTTATGCTGAATTACGTGGCGCTGCTGCTGCTCGACTACCTGGTTTTCGGACCATGGCGCGATCCCGCCGGTTTTAACTTCCCGGGGACGAAGGTATTCGCGTTGGAGCAGCAATTGTTGACGTTTGCCGGATCCCGCTTGCACTACGGGCTGATCTTCGCGCTGATCGCCGCCGCGGCATTCGCCTTTGTCTTCAGCAAGACAAGGTGGGGGTATGAGATGAAGCTGCTCGGAGCGAACCCGCAAGTCGCGAAATACGGCGGCATCAAGATCAATACCCATATCCTGCTCGTCATGATGATCAGCGGCGGCTTGGCGGGGCTCGCCGGAATGAGCGAAGTGTCGGGCGTCTCCCACCGGCTGATGTACGGCATTTCACCCGGCTACGGCTATACGGCCATCATCGTCGCTTGGCTTGCCAAGCTGAATCCATGGGGCATGATCGTAACGTCGGTGTTCGTCGGCGGTCTTATCGTAGGGGGATTCAGCGTGCAGACGATCGGCTTGCCTTCTTCGATGTCGATGATGCTGCAGGGAGCCATCCTGATCTGCCTAATCGGCGGAGAGATGCTAAGCCGTTACAAGCTGGTGAGACGGGCGTCCCGCGCTAGCGATGGGAAAGGAGAGCTGGCTTAATATGGACTTCTACTCGAGCCTGATCATTGCGGCCATTTCGTCCGGCACTCCGCTGCTCTTCGCGGTGTTAGGCGGCATCCTGAGCGAGCGGTCCGGCGTCATTTTCCTGGGCACGGAAGGGACGATGCTGATCGGAGCGGTCGTCTCTTGCCTAACCTTCCTGCAGACGGGAAGCATGACGGCCGCCGTCTTCGCCTCGATTGCGGCTGCGGGAGGCATCGGACTGCTGCATGCCTTTCTTACGGTTACGCTTAGGGCCAATCAGATCGTCTGCGGTCTGGCGCTCACGTTATTCGGGACGGGGCTTAGCGCTTATCTCGGCAAGCCGGCGGCTGGCGCCGCGCTTCCCGTACAGGTTCCGAGATGGGAGCTCGGATTTCTGGAGTCCGTTCCGTTCGTCGGGCGCATCTTCTCCCATTTGGACGCATTCGTCTGGCTCAGCTTCGCGCTCGTGGCGGTCCTGTACGTGTATATGTACAAAACGTCTTGGGGCTTGCATCTGCGAGCGGTAGGCGACAATCCGGCAACCTCGGACGCCATGGGCTTATCCGTTACGGCGTCAAGGTACGGGCACGTCATTGCGGGCTCCATGCTGATGGGGCTGGCAGGCTGTTATCTGATCATGGTGTATTCGCCCAACTGGATCGAAGGAATGACGGCTGGCAGGGGCTGGATCGCGATCGCGCTAATCATCTTGGCTTCATGGAATCCTCTGCTCGCGTTAGGCGGCGCCTACCTGTTCGGAGGGCTGGACGCGCTTGGTTTCCGGATGCAGCTCATGGATACCGGCATTCCGTCCTACTTCCTCAAGATGACGCCTTATGTCGTAACGATTCTGGTCCTGATGGCCGTCGGCTGGCGCAATCGACGCAAACCGTCCGACGAACCCAAGGCGCTCGGCGTGCCCTATATCCGCGAACAGCGGTTTTAAATGCAATGGCCAAAGAATCGGAGGTGATCGTTGATGGCGATGGAATACAGCCGATTCGGAGAAGCGCCGGAGGTGTGGGAGCCCCGAACGGTCGAGGAGGCTTGGCTGCTGAGGCGCAAGTTCGGCGAAACGGCGATCTACGTTTCGGGCGGCACGTTGATTCGGACCCAGTGGGAGAACGAGACTCGCCGGGTAGGCGATCATTTGATCAGTCTGGCGAACATTGCTGAGCTGAAAGGAATCGTGTTGTCGGAAGGGACGGCCAGCATCGGAGCCGCCGAAACGCTAAACGATTGCAAGGGCAACAAGGCGCTTGAAGCGGGCTGCCCGATAATGGCAAAGGCGATAGGAGGCATAGCGGCGCCGTCGATTCGTCATCTGGCGACGATCGGCGGCAATATCGGCAGCTTGATCGGCGATGCAATACCGGCATTGCTTGCGCTTGACGCGGAGCTGCTCGTGTATCAGGAGCATGGGAGGCGGCGGCTGGCGCTGCGCGAATGGCTGGAAGGAGCGGGCGGCGCCAGATGGCAAGACGATCTTGTGATCAGGGTGCTAGTCAAGACCAAGCAGGCCGGCGATGAGAGCTTCGCCTTCTACGAGAAAGTCGGACGGAGGGAAAGCTTTACGCCTTCGCTCGCTACGGTAGCGGGTGCCGGCACTGTCGACGAGAACGGCGAGTTGAAGGAAGTGCGTTTGTCGGCGGGCGGAGGAGCGGCGATTCCCCATCGTTTGACGGCGGCCGAGGATGCGCTGAACGGGACTTCGTTAAGCGAGGCGACCTTGTCCGTCGTGCACGAGATGATCAAACGCCAATACGCGGCAGCCGGCGATCTGTTCGCGGGAACCGATTATCGCAAGGAAGCGTCGGCGAATCTAATTACCGCCCAGTTCTGGAAGCTGCTCAGAAAATAATGATCATGAAATCGAGAACGGGAGGCGCGAAACATGCTGATGAACAGACAATCGGCCGGATCCAGATGGCGGCTGCGGCCGGACGGTCCGGACAAAGTATCGGGCAAGCTCCGGTACTTGACGGATCTCGCGCTTCCGGGCATGCTGATCGGCAAAGTGCTGCGAAGCCGCGAGCCTCACGCGTTCATACTCGATATCCGCACGGACAAAGCGAGGGCGGTCCCGGGCGTCATCGCGGTGATTACGCACCAAGACGTACCGGGACTAAACGCCTTCGGCATCGTGAATCCCGATCAGCCGGTATTCTGCGGCGAACGGGTTCGGTACATCGGCGATGCGGTCGCTGCGGTAGCGGCGGAGACGAAGGAAGCCGCCGAGAGAGCGCTCGCGCTCATCGAGGTCGACTACGAACCGATCCCGATCGTCGACGATCCAGAGGCGGCCATGCGTCCGGAATCTCCGCTTCTGCACCCGGGTGGCAACGTGCTGCATCGGACGCATTACCGGAAGGGAGACCCGGACGAAGCGTTCGAGACCTGCGCCCATATCGTCGAAGAAACGTATTATACGCCCCGTCAGATGCACGCGTACATGGAGACGGAAGGCGGGTTGTTTATCCTGGAAAAGGATGGACGGCTGTCCGTATTTGCGGCAACGCAGCACGGCTTTAAGGACCGGATGCAGCTGTCCCGCATTCTGGCGATGCCGGAGGAGGTGATTCGCATCGTATCGAGTCCGATCGGCGGATCCTTCGGGGGCAAGGACGAATTGAACGTCCAGCCTTACGGCGCGTTGCTGGCGCTGAAGACGGGACGTCCCGTCAAGCTGCACAACACCAGGCGCGAATCGGTGAGGGCCGGGCTTAAGCGACATCCCATGAAGTTGACGATGAAAACCGGAATCGGGTCGGACGGCAAGCTGCTCGCGCATCAAGTGCGGATCGTTGCCGACACCGGAGCGTACAGCACGCTCGGCGCGCCGGTGCTCAACTTCGCGACGGAGCATGCGATGGGACCCTACCGGATCCCGAATATCTTGATCGAGGGCATGTCCGTTTTTACCAACAACGGCGTTTCGGGCGAGTTTCGGGGGTTCGGCGGCAACCAGTCGATCTTCGGCGTAGAGAGCCAAATGGATCGGCTGGCGGAAGCGGCCGGCATGGACCCGTGGCAATTCCGGAAGCTGAATCTGCGGGAGCCCGAGGATCCGGGGCCGTTTAACCATCGCATCTTGCCGACCGAAGGCGTAACCAGCGTATGGCAATCGGTGGAGGGCTCCGAGCTCTGGAAGCGGAGATCTCGAGCCGGCAATTCCTCGGCGGAGCCTTGGCTGCGCAGAGGAATCGGCGCCGCGATCGCCATGCATGGATCGGGGCTCGGTTACGGCATTCCGGATCCCGGCGGAGGCCGGCTTCGGCTTGCCGATGATGGCAAGATCGAGGCGGCGTTCAGCTTCGAGGAATTCGGCCAAGGCATTACGGCAACTCTCGACATTATGATAACCGAGCTGTTCGGCTGCGGCAGCGATGATATCCGCATCGTGATCGGCGATACGGACCGAACGCCGCACTCGGGCTCCAGCACGGCTTCGCGCTCAACGACGATCGCTTATATGGCGCTTCGGCGTCTTGTCCCCATGTTGATGGAGAAGCTGCTTCCGATTGCGGAGGAAGCCGCGGAGCTGCCTCGCGAGAAGTTATTTGCGGGTCCCGGCGGGCTGTGGACGACGGAGCGCGAAGGTTCTAAGCGGCTTGCGGTCGCATACCGGGAGCTCGCCGCCAAGGCAACGGAGGATCTCGCCTGCGAGACGTCGTTCGCCTTTCCGACGACGCCGGACGAGGTCGTCGGCGGGCATTACCTGTATACGGGAGTAGCCGTCGCCGTCGAGGTCGAAGTCAACGTACTGACGGGAGCGGTTCGAATCGCGGATCAATACCATGCCGTTGCGGCCGGACCGGCGGTCAATCCGATGGGCTACATCGGCCAGATCGAAGGCGGCAGCGTCATGGCGCAAGGTTTTACCTTGCTGGAGGACGCGGTGATGGCGGATGGGCGTTACAAAACGGAAAATTTGGATACGTATCTGATCCCCACCATTAAGGATGCAGCCGGAGGTTTCTCGCTTCACGCGATCGAAGAGCTGCCGCCGGACGATCCATACGGTCCGCGCGGCATAGGGGAAGTAGGAACGGTGGTCCTCGCACCGGCCGTTGCGGCGGCCGTGCATCATGCCATAGGAAGACGAATCCAAGCCTTGCCGATTCGCAGGGAAGAGCTGATCGCCGGCTACGACGGCTTGTTCGCGGA
>JAQSXN010000222.1 GCA_029256665.1 Paenibacillus sp. | reverse complement strand
ACTACCTTGCCCTGATGCAACGCGCAAGGCAGCAAGGTATGCACGTGGAACGCAACGCCCGTGCCCCGGCGCAGCTCGTATTCGTCCGTGACAATCAGTTCATCAGGCGTCTCGGAGAGATAACTGCGCTCCCACTTCCGGTAATAATCGGGGAAGCTGGCGGCAAGCTCCGTGCGCAGGCGCAAGCGCGTCTCGTCGCCGTCTCCCTCGGGCATGACGTCCACCTCCAGCGGATGTGACGGATGCGGGCGCTCCGGCATGCCGAGCGGGAGCAGCATATTATGCCATTGGCATTGCTGCAGCTCGCGGGACATCGGCAGGTTATACGAGCAGACGCCGGGGTCCATGGCGAACGTCTCGCCCGCGTATTCCAGCACGAAGCTGCCCTTGTCCTCATGCGTATGTCCGGCGCCCGCCTTGTTGCCCATCACGAACAGCTTCGCCGGGCGGCCGTGCAGCATGCGGGTAGACGCGGCATAGCCGGCCTCCGGCAGACGGACGAACGGCTTCGGCGGCGGATCGGCGGCGGGGAGCGACCTCATCAAATCCTCGGCGATAAAATCGTTGTATCGCCCGCCTGCCCGCTTCAGCGCCTTGCGCGCGACGGCCACCCACTGGCTGTCCGGCATCAGATACGCCATTACGGCCGCCGAACGCAGCGAAGCATGGGGACCGCTGTCGCAAATGGTAATGAAGTCGCGTCCCCGGTCCGTCGAAACGATCGAGTCGACATAATCGCCCGTACGCAGCAGACTGCTCGGCACGACCTCCGCGAACGTCCTGCCCGCGGCTCGCGCATAATAATACAAGCCGGCTCCGCCCATGCCCGGTTGGCACATAAAGTACATCGGCCCTTCTACGGTGGAGCCGTCGCTTGCGACAACGCTTTCCATGCTTTCGCAGATTTCCCGGTACGCCTGCTCCATATAAGGAATGATGCGCGGATGTTCGCGGGAGAGAACGGCGTAGCCAAGCATTCTTCCCGCGGTGAACCAGGCCAACTGATTGCATTCGAAAATATAATCATGTTTCCACACGGTCCAGTTGACGCCGCCCAGCCCCTCTTCCATCATCCGGCGCGTTATAAGTTCCTTGCCGAGCGGCGTAAACAGATCGCCTGCCCCGTCCAGGGCAAAGGCCAGCTCGGTCAGCACCAGCGACTGCACGAAGCAGCGATGGTCGAAGACGCCGCCGGGGAAGCGGGTAATAAAACCGTCGCTCCAGTTCGGAATCATGCATAACGACAACGCATAACGAGCCGCCAGGCGGAGCAGCTTCTTGTCGCGGGTCAGCAGCGCGTACAGCAGCAGCTTCATCCCCGGCGACACGATGAACTGATCGTTCTCTCTCGTGCGGGCGAAGCGGGAATCCTGCCAGAACCGGGCATACTCCCGAATCTGGCTTTCGGGGGCAATGTCCGCGAACGGCTTCGCCTGCTCCCAATAGCCGCTTGTCCCCGTCTCCGCCCATTCCGCCTCGTGGCGTTCCCTGTTCCGCTCCAGCTCCTCCGGCGTGATCGCGATGCCGTAGGCCGGAAGGAAGGACGGCTCGTTGCTCTCGTCGACCAGGTAGCCTTCCCAGCGCGCATCGAACCGGCTCCACTGCTTGTTGTAGCGCTCCAGCAGTCCGGCATGCTGCAGACCGATCCAGTTGAACCAGGCCGACGATGCTTGCGGCCGCCCGACATGAATCTCTACCGCAATCCATAGAAGCTTCGTTGCGCCTTCCAGCGGCAGCACATCCTCCACCTTGCCTCCTTGTCCGAAGGTTCTGCCAATCGTCCCTCGATCCGTCACCGCCTCGAGTCGCAGCCTTCCATCCTCCGGAAGCGCCGCCGACACGACAAGACCGTCGTAGCCGGATACGTCAAGCTCTGTGCTTCGCTCCATACGCAGCACCGGTCCGCCCTGCGGCGGCTTCTCCCAGTTCACGGATACGTTGCACCAGGTCTGTCCCACCTTAAGCCCGTGGCCGCTCCCGTCCTTGATACTCCAGCCGTCGAGCCCGCTTAAGCCCGGATCCCAGAACGGCTCGATGATCGCCTCCGCCATATTAATGGGTGTTACGCGCATCTCTTTCAACTCTAATGCACCTCCGTATAACCGGTGACCGGCCCCTCGTATGCCACCGCCGCGAGCACCGCCTGCTCCCGCAGCCAGCCGCGCCACAGCTCGCGATCGAAGCCGAAATCGCATCCTGTCATGTCCGTTAGCTCCCTGCGGGCGATGTCGCCAAGCACATACCGGACATCTCCCAGGTAGTCGATCAACCGCTCCATGCCCTTGCGGCCCGAGCAGCGCGCGGATGCCCGGGCGAGGCTAAGCTCCAGGTATGAACAAAAGAACGGCTTCACCCCTCCATGCTTCGTGTCCGATACATATCCGGATAGCTCCCGTTCTTCCAGCAGCCGCTCCAGACCGGGCAGCAGCTCCGGATCGGCCAGTCGCTCGCACGCCTGAGCCAGCGTCATCAGCCTCATGTAATGCGGCACTCGCCAGCCGTCGATCCGGCTGCGATGGTACGCCGTCGACAAATATTGCACGGAACCGCCAGCGCTCGCCCGCTCCAACGCCAGCCGAATCGTTTCCGCGTCGGCGCGGCGCGCCGCCTTGCCCAGCAATGCGATGTCTCGATTGATCGTAAAGGCCAGCTCCTTCTCCTCGGCATCTTCCGATAATGGCGATGCCGCAAGCCCGCCTGCGCGAATGGCCGCCTCCAGCCGCATGGCCACGGCATCAAGCGCATCCGCTTCCTCATGCCAGGCCAGTACCGTGAAACCTCCGCTACGCGTCTTCTCATCCGCCGAACGGAGCGCAACGCGACCCAGCCGCAATGCTTCCTCCTTCGGGCCGGACAACAAGCGAAGGAAATCGTAGCGGCCGCCGGCAATATTAGGAGCGTCGGCGCCGTCCTCCGGCGACTTCGTCAGCGCCCATTCCGGCAGGATGCCGAGCTCCCGCAGCTTTGACTGAAGCTCCGACAAGTCGATCTCCCTCACGCCGACGCCATTGCCGCAAGCCATTGCCGCAGCCAAGCCGACCGTGTAGCCGGCATGCCGCAGATCGGCGTTCATCCGGCAGATGCAGGCGGCGTCCCGCGTGGCGGAGAATGACTTGCCCGTCACGAGCAGCCCTTCGCGCCCCTTCGGAATGTATGAGCGGTACGGGATGCGCGCCTTGTTTTTCTCATGAACCGCGTTCAGACCCATCTGGGCGTAATAACCGGAGCCGATACCGTGATTGTCGAACGGCGTCAGTGTCACGCCGACGCAGTCGTCCGGCGCCGAGCCCGTATAAATATCCTTCATCGTGAGCACATATTCGCCCTTGATCCGTCTCGATTCCCGCACCGTCAGCATGTCGGAGAAACGATAGTCGCTATTGTCCCGATGGGCCAGAACGATGCCGCGCAGCAGTTCGGAATAACGATCCTGATAAATCACGTCGATATCGGACAAATAACGCGAATCCTTGAACGTGCGAATATCCCAATGCTCCTCGCCCCACTGGCTGCAGCTCTGGGTTACGCCGTCGCGCGGATCTCCGAATTCGTAGTCGCAGCCCGCGAGATAAGCGACGTCCGCATCTCCCGTCGCATCGATGGTCACCTCCGCATCGATGGCGAATAATCCCCGCTCATCGACCGCCAGCGCTCCGGTCACCCGGTTGCCTTCCGTGAGCGCTCCGCACAGCAGCGTCCCCGTGAAGCAACGCTCCGCATGTTCCCGCAGCAGCTCCTGCTGATACAGAATCGCCGCCACGCCGTCCGTCGCATTGCCTTTGCCGCTGACGCGCCGCGCAATCTCCTTCACTTGCTTGTCGCGAACCGCATTGATCCCGTCGCGGTAGCCGTTCCAATACCCGTGCACCTGTCCGACCACGCTTGTGCCGCCCGGCTCGCTGTTGGACTCCAGCATCATCGGCTTCGCGCCTTGCTCGATCAGCGCCCTGGCGGCCATCATCCCGGAGGTGCCGAGCCCAGCCACCAGCGCGGAAGCCGTCATCCGGTCTGCGATCGCCTTGCCGTTGATCGAGAGCCGGGTCAAGGCCACGTCCATCCCCCGGTCCTCGAACGGGGATGACAAGCAGTCCGCCGCGGCAATCGCCGACGCTCCGAAGCGATATTCCATCGGCTCCGGCTGCGCATCGGAGAGCTCGCGGACTACGGCTTCGATCAGACGGTCCGCCTGTTCGGACAGCCGCTCCAGATCGCGCGTGCTCAGCTTGCGTCCGATCGACGCCGGCAGGGCGTATAGTCCCGCATAGGCCGACAGCTTCGAGCGTCCCTCGTCGCCATTCTCTGAAGCTGCGCCGTACCGCGGCAACAACAAGCCCGGCCAAGCCAACTCCTCCGCTTCCCCCGACTCCGGCTTCCGGCCTCGAATAAGAGCTTCGGGAGGCAGATGACTTAACCTTGCGTCTGCGAAAGCCTCCACATTGCCCCGCAGCCATTCGGCAAGCTCGCCGGCTCGCCGCTTCGCCTCGCTTGCCGCAACGGCATTCCCGTTGCGAATGCCCGGAGGCAGCGTCATCGTGAAAACAAACTCCACGAGAAGCGTCCTGTTCCTCTGCCCATCATGCAAGATAACCTCGTCGCGAAGGCAACCGAATGATGCCGGAACCCGCTGCACCGGCTCATAATAATAGCCGACCCCTTCCATCTCCAGCACATAGGCGACTTCGACGGTCTCTCCACCGCTTGTGCGGGCATGGCTAAGCAACCCGGCGAACGTGCCGCCGGGGGTCGTATCGATGACCGCCCTCGCGGGCAGCCATTGCAAGCCGTATTTATTGCCGATGACGACGCCCGCCGCGACGTCCTCCCGCATTGCGACGGCGGCTGGCGCCGCGCAGAATAGCGGAACATTCCCGTCATCCAGCAGTTCCTGCAACAGCCGTTTCTTCAAGCTGCCGCCCGGCAAGGGAAGCAAGCTCTCCGACGTTCCGTTGCGAATCCATGCCCTCCCCGTGGCGGTCAGCTCATGTCCGAGCGAGGCCCTGCGTTCCACAATCGCGGCCCGCAGCCCTTGCGCGGCGGCGCTTCGCGCGACGGCGCAGCCTGCCAGTCCGCCTCCCAATACGACGATGTCTACCGTTTTCACCATATGCTCCTCCTGCTCTCCCGGCTGCGTAGCCGGATCTGCAATAGTCCCCTTCAGTCGGAATCCCGGGCGGCATCGCTAGCCGCCCAGGATTCGGGCCGAACGTTTATGTTTTTTTATTGCCATTGCTCCAGATAAAGCCGGTTAGCTGCTTCCGTCATTTCGTCGCCGACTTCCTTCTTCCAGGCGGCGATGAAAGTGTCGAAATCTTCCAACGATTTATTGCCGATAATGACGCTGGCGAATACCGTTCCCCACTCTTCGGATTTGGCTTTGCCCTTCACGTCGAGATTTTCGCCGGACGGCGAGGTTAACACGCCGTTGACGTGATTGAACGCCCAATCGGTATTTTTGCGTGAATAGATGCCATCGTCGTTCTGTGCGTACTTGCCGAATTGCTCCTTGTACACCTGCGTTTTCGTCGTTTCATTCACTGCCCAGTTGCGTCCCGGAATCGCCAGGAAGTACCAGCCGAACCCTTCTTTCACCCGACCTTCATTGGAGTTGACTTCCTTGCGGATAACCGGCAGGCCGTCAACCATATCGTAGGTCTGGCCTTCGATGCCGTAGGTCAGCATCATCCAGGTATCCTTGTCGCTTGCCAACTGGTCGGCGACTTTCATAGCCGCATAAAGCTTCTCGCGATCCTGCTCCAGATGTTTGCCGAAGCTTACGCCGTAGTTCGTAATGCCTTCATAGGTCGGCACGGCCGGCAGCACCTCGGGCTTCCAGACCGGGAACGGCGCCCATGCCATCTTGGCATTCGGATTGCTTAGCGACAGGCTCTCAAAGATGGAGCCCGGAGAGAACGGAGCCGAGATGGCGTTGCCAAGGTTGACCCATTGCATCAAAGCGCTATTGCCGTTGATCCAGTCGTTGTTGACGGCCGCGTTGTCCATCGTGATCCACTCCGGATTGATATAGCCGGCTTTGTACCAATCGGCGAGCAGCGCCAGCGCGTCGCGCATCTCCGGCATGAACGGACCGTATACCAGCTTGCCGTCCTTAAGCTGCCAGTTGCTGTACGTCGTGCCGAATGCGGAGAGGAACGGATAAAACGATTGAATAATCGAGTCCTTGCCTCTTGACGTCAGCGGATATTTGTCCGGGTACTTCGCCTTGAACGCCTTCAGGAAAACTTCCCAGTCTTCCAGCGTTTTCGGCATCTCCAGCCCGAAATCATCGAGCATATCCTGACGAATGACGAGGCCGTACGGATAGATCAGCTCCTTCGAGCCCATCGTGAAAGAAGCGAGCTGTCCGTCTACCGAGAAACGTTTCATCGCGGCTTCCTTCGTCACGCCGTAATCCTCGAATTGCTCCAGCCCCGCCGCGTAGGAGAGCGGCATGTGCGTCTTCAGCTCCTCCTCCGTGAACTTCGCGGTGCCGTTTTTGCGAATCTCCTCCGTCGCCGCCTGGAAGATGTCCGGCATGTCGTTGGAGGCGTAATACAAATTCAGCTTCTCCGTATAGTTGGCGTCGGGAACGGCCGTCACCTCGACGGTGTGGCCCAGCTTCTCGTTGATCGCCTTCAGAATCGGAGCGTCCGGATCGGGCTGTATACGAGTGGTGAACAGCTTGATCGTATAGCTTTTGGCTTCTGCTGCCGGCTCTGATGCATTGCCTGCAGTCGCCGAAGGCGCTTGCGATGAACCTGATGTAGCTGCGCCG
>JAQSXN010000221.1 GCA_029256665.1 Paenibacillus sp. | reverse complement strand
AGCACCCAGCCCATGCCGGGATTGTGAAGCACTTCGTTTGTCTGCGCGGGCGTGATCTTCACCAGCTCCGCTTGTAAGGCGGATGGCCCTGCTTCGGCCTTCCCCGGCGGGACGGCGACTCCGCCTTGCGCGGCGAGCGTCGCGCAGAGCAGCCATGCGGCGGTTTTTCGAGCCGCAGATTTGCGTAATCCGTTGCCCATCTTGCACCCTCCTATCTTTTGTTCAAACAAAAAAAGACGACCGTAAGCCCTTACATGCTTACAGCCATCATTATAGGAGGGTTCCGGTCTACTATTTTAAGACGTTGCGGTCTACTGGCATGCTTGGCCACGATCTTAACGCAGCGCCTCCAGCCGTTCGTCCATCGCGGCAAGAATGTCGTCGACCGTTCCGTGGCCTGCGATCCAGTCCTGGAAGCCGCGGCACAAGGCGTCCGCCACGCCCACGGGCCAGGCCTGGTTGCTGAAGTAGACGGAGTCGTGCTCATTCATTAGCATCGTGTAATCGTCGAACACGGGAATGCCGAGATCCTCGCCCTTGTACATCGGGAATACGTCGTAATTTTGCTTGTACAGCGCATACAGCTTGGATTCCGGGTCGAACTGGTAGGCAAGAATGTCCAGCACTTCGGATAAATGGCGAGTATTGGCGTTAACCACCGTACCGCCCGCCGGGCCGACGGACAGAAGCAAAGGCTCGCCTTGTTCGTTGCCCGGCAGAGGCATAAAGCCCCGCTCGAACGCGGTTGCTCCATCCCTTGCGGAGTCGCCGCCTGCTCCGACGGTGTTGCCGGTCCCCGTCCCGTTCTCGCCGTCCTCCGTCAGCCGGCCGTAATCCCAATTGCCGTTGAACATCATCGCCGCTTTTCCTTCGTTGAACAGAGCCGCCGCCTGCGCTGCCCCGATGTCGAGCGAACCGGCCGCGACGTAGCCTTTGTCGTAGAGCGTCTTGTATTTGATCAGAGCTTCCCGCCAAGGGGAATCCGTGAACGTGCGCGATCCTGCCAGAAGCTCCTTGTCGAAGTCGGGATGCTCGGCATAGACGATGGAGGCGGCCAGCTGATAGAGGCCGAACTGGATGAACCAGCGATCCCCGTCCGGCATGACGATGGGCGTGACGCCCGCCTGCTTGAGCGTCTCGCACGCAACGAGAAAGGAAGGCCAGTCCGACGGGAAGGAGGAGATGCCGTGCTGCTTGAATAACTCCTTGTTGTACCAAGTTGCCATTATGCTAAGCCCCTTTGGCAAGCCGTACACCTTGCCGTCGACCGTGAAGCCCTTCAGTGAGTCGGGCGTGAACCGCTTCAGAATGTCCATGCCCGTCAAGTCCTGCAGGTAGCCCGCCGCCACAAGCTCGCTCAGCTGGCGCATCGGCCACCATTCGAAGAAGTCGGGTCCTTCGCCGGACGACAGCTGGACGAGCAACGTCTTCGTATAGGGATCTTCGGGCAGCATCTCGGATTCCAGCGCCATGCCGGGGAACCGCTCCGCGACGGCCGCGGGAAATTGCCGCATGACGTAAGGATTGTTTTCTTCGGCATCGACTGCTACGCCCATATGCATGTAACGCACGGACACTCGGGGTTCTTCGTTCGGACTAACCGTCTCTTTGCCGCTGCAGCCGGCGGTCAAGAGAAGCAGCAACGCGGCGAGGCCTGTATGGTATCTGTGAATATGCAACGCGTTCACCCCAGCTTCTCGAATTATGCTACAATTATACAAAAAAACGCTTACACGGAGAATACGCGCAATGAAATTTGCTTGGGGACTCAAAAATCGGCTGTTGGTCGCGCTGCTGCTCATCTCGCTCATTCCGATCGTGATCGTGGTCGTCGTCACCTCTAGAAACTACGCCTCGCTGGTCGAGCGGCAGGTTCAGGAGGTGTCGGCCAACGTGCTGGAACGGGCAATGATCCGCATGTCCAACCAATTGGAGGAGATTGTCCGGGTGTCGGAATACATCGCCTACCAGCAGACGGCGGGGTCGGATGCTTCATTGTCGTTCCTTAAGCATTACGTTACTGCCGGATCGACGAGCGGTTACGACCGGCTGCGCAACGAGCGGGATTTCCGCTCGGCAACGGAGAGCTTGTTGCTTAGCCACGATTATATCGAGGGCTTGTATTTGTTTGCGGAGGACGGAACCGTCTTCACGAGCACCAAGGGCTCGGAGCTGCAGATCGGGTATGCGCCTTTCGATTCGGACTGGTATAAGCGCACGCTGGAGCGGCAGGGCGGAATGTACGTCGGCGAGATGGCGTTTCAAGAATTTCTGCTGCCCGACAAGATGTCCATCACGTTCTCCCGGGCGCTCTACAATCCGAAGACGAAGGAGCGGATCGGGGTGCTGCTGATCAACTGCGGCGCGAAATTGTTCGATGAGCTGAAGAACGACGTGCTGAACGACCAGCGGATCACCGTGTTAAGCGCGAATGGCGACAAACTGTTCGGAACCGAGGCGGGCGAAGTCTCGCCTTTCGTCCCGGAGGAGCCAAGCGGCGCCTTAGTCAACAAGCTGAGCGACAGGCTGTACGTGTACGACACGTTTTCCGGTTACGACTGGCGCATGGTGATCTCTGTCTCGCTGGCTTCCGTAACGATGCAGGTCCAATCGACCCGAACGTTCGCGATCGGTTTCGGCGCATGCTGGTCCATTGTCGCCGTCGCTTTGTCGCTCTGGATCGCCAACGCGTTCTCGAAGCCGGTCAGCCGGATTGCCGTGCTGATGAAAAACTACGATAAGGGCTTGCAGCCGCAGGGCAGCCTTGATCGGTACGAATCCCGCACGGACGAGATCGGCATCCTATACGGGCAATATGCCAACATGCTGAAGAAAATCGATACGTTAATCCACGAACGCTACCACAGCCAATTCATCGCCATGTCCGCCAAGATGAAGGCGCTGGAGGCGCAGATCAACTCGCATTTTCTATTTAACACGCTGGCGACGATCAACAGCATCGCGGAACTCGAGGATGTTGACAGCATCGCGGAGATGTCCAAGGCGCTCGGGGACATGTTCCGCTACAGCATCAAGCTGAACCGCGACGAGGTTACCTTGCGAGAGGAGCTGGAGCATGTCGGCAATTATATGCGCATCCAATCGTACCGCTACGGGGACAAGATCGGCTGGGAGCTCGACATCCTCCCGGGGTTGGAGAATACGACGATGCTGAAGCTGCTGCTGCAGCCCATCGTGGAGAACGCGGTATACCACGGCCTTGAGGCCAAGAAGGGCAGAGGCACCGTGCGGATCTCGGCCGGGGTAGATGAGAGCGGTACGTGGATCGAGGTAGCCGACGACGGAGTCGGCATCGTCGAGTCCAAGCTCGCTCGCCTGAGGGAGATGCTGGACAGCCCGCCGGCGTTCGAACAGCTTGGCGCGGAGTCCGGCGACAGCCGTTCCATCGGAATCTACAACGTGCATGCGCGCATCACGCTATTTTACGGGAAGCCGTATGGAATCGAAGCATTTAGCGAGGGAGAGGGCGAGGGGGCGACCATACGTCTTCGCTTACCTGCCGCCCGAACGGAGCAGACAATGAAATGACGGGCGGGGCGGCTGCCGGCGCTCTTGGACAGCGAGGCCCGACTTGCAGCGGGAAGGGGAGAACGGACACATGTACAGATATGTCGTGATCGACGACGAGGCGCTTATCCGCAGGGCTATCGTCAAAAAAATCGCATCGCTCGATCTGCCGCTTGCCTGGGTCGGGGAGGCGGAGGATGGAGAAGAAGGACTTGAACTTACGCTGCGCGAAAACCCGGATATCGTATTGACCGATATGCGGATGCCCGCGATGGACGGAGTGTCCCTGCTGCGCGCGTTATCCGAACGAAGGCCGGAAACGGGACTGATTGTCATCAGCGGTTTTTCGGACTTCGAATATACCCGTGAAGCGATCGCGACCAATGTCATCGATTACATTCTGAAGCCATTCGACAACAACGAGTTGAGTGCCGCGCTGCGGAAGGCTATCGCATTCCATAGAGAGAAGGAGAACAGACGGCGCGCCGATCGGGACCATGAGCTGGCTGCGGAGCTGGAACGGCTGTCCGTCTGGTTGTGCAGAGGAGGCGCGGACGAGCGGGCTCCGCTGCTGCCGGGGCAATATCGTTCCGATTCCATTAAGGCGTTGCTGGCGGCGCACTCGTTCGCCGCCGGACTGCTCTACGTGGCTGAGGGCACGGCCGACCTGCTTCCGGCCGAAAGGGGCGCGGCATGGGCGAATGCGAGATCAGCCGAAAGGCTGCTCGCGGCGGGAGTCGTTCGACTCCCCCACCCCGAAAGGACGGATATGGCGGTGCTAATCGTCGGTTGCGAGACGGGAGCCGCCAAGACGGCTTGCGCCGCGCTGCGTCAAGCGGTAGATGAAGTCGCGCGGCTCGGCGGGCAAGCTGTCGCCGCGGTCAGCCGGACGCACGGCAAGCCGGAGGAGCTTCGCGCCGCTTACCGCGAGGCGGCGGGGGTTCTTGCGCATCAGCCTTTCCGGCAGTGGACGGGGCTGCTGCAGGCGAGCGGCACGGTCGCGAAGAAGGCGGATTGGAGCTGGTCCGGCCGCGACGATCTGTTGTACGAAATCGAAGCGGGCCATGTCAAGCAAGCCGTTCATTTGACGTGCGAGCTGTTCGACCATATCCGAAGCGCGGAAGGGGCGACCTTCGCCCAAGCGAGGCAATATTGCGGCCAGCTTGCGCACGACATGGAGCAACGGCTCGGCCTGGAGGAAACGGAAGAATCAGAGGACGATATGAGAGGATTGCTAGAAGCCGTGAGGCATGCGGCGAATCCGGCCGAGCTGGAACGCCAGTTCGCGACGATGGTTCGAACGGCAGCCGAGCATGCGCTTGCAGCAACGTCGACGGCGGCGGGGCAGATCGGACAAATCAAGCAATACATCGACTTGCGTTATACGCGGCCGATTCGGTTAGAGGAGGTCGCGGAACGATTTTTCCTGCATCCTGTTTACTTGAGCATGGTGTTCAAGGAGAGCATGGGCGAGACGTTCCAAGATTATCTGAAGCGGCTGCGGATCGAGCGGGGGAAGCAACTGTTGTCCTCCACGAAATATCGAATCGATCGGATTGCGGGCATGATCGGTTACGAGAACGCCAAATATTTCTACAAGGTGTTCAAAAAGGAGACGGGAATCACGCCTGCGGAATACCGAAAGAAGCAGGCAACAACCGAATAAACGGCAAAGGATGGCGGGCCTCCGAAGGGCCCAACCATCCTTTTTGGCGAACTTGCCGTTACTTCGACATCTCGGGTCGACAAAGACCCCTTTGAATGATGCTCCTACACTCCCCGCAAGCTCTCCAGCAAACGCATGACCGCAACGGTCGCTTGCGCCTTCGTGACGTTGGTCGACGGGCTGAACGCCGACGCAGACACGCCTTTCAGAATGCCAAGCTCCGCGAGCCATGCGGCGGATTGTCTTGCGTATGCGCTGATGGACGCGCGGTCGCCGAAGCGATCCAGCGTTGCGATGTCCGCATCGTTCGCCAGACCGGAAAGCGTGAGCGCCCTTCCGAGCACGACGGCCATCTCTTGCCGGGTGATGGCGCCGTCCGGAACAAACGCGTCTGCCGATTTGCCGGTGATAAGGCCGGCCTCGGCCGCCGCGGCGATGTCGCCCGCAAACGCGGTGTCGCCATCGACATCGGCGAACGAGCTGCCGCCATAACTAGGCAGAATGCCGAGCGCCCTCGTAATAATGGATACGAATTCGGCGCGCGTAATATCATCCGAAGCGCCGAATTCCGATGCGCTCTTGCCGGAGACGAGCAGACTCGCCGTAGCAAGCTCGATGGCATCCCGAGCCCAATCCAACTCGATGTCATGGAACGAGAAGTCGGTCGTAGCAACGGAATAGATGCTGTTGCCGTCGCGAATCAGTTCGATCTTGACCGTGCCGTTTTGCTGCTCCGTAGCAGTGCTTGCGACGGGGCGGAATTCTCCGCTGTCCGGCAAATAGATGACGCCGATCAGCCGGTCCTGCTTCGCGTCCTCGCCGCTGAGCGTGAAGATCCGATGCAACAAAAGACCCTCGAAGTCGCTGATATCCTCGTAGCTGCCATCTTCGGCGCGCCCGGAGATCCGGAAGTCCAGCGGATCCGCCAGCAACGTCAATTCCGCGGCGTCCGCTCGCTCCCCAAGCTCTTCCGTAACTTCGTCCCCTGGAGGAGCGATGGAGATGCGGATATCCGTACCCCGGTCAAGCGCTCCGGCAGGAATCACGTACGTCACATGGCCCCAAATCACGGATAGCCGGCCGTCTCCTCCCTTGGCCGCAAGAGCTGCCGCTACGGCATCCGGCAGCAGGATGTCGATGCTATCCGCGTTAACGTCGGCAGTAATAATGAAGTCCGCGGAATCATGGGCCTTGATCGTGTTCAAAGCAGCAGCTTCCGTCACCGAAATCGTCAGTTTGCCGTTTTCTCGGGATACCGCGGCGTCCAGTTCATCCTTGTTTTTGATCTGCGGCGGCACGTAAGCGGCCAAGCCCTCCGTCGCGACGTTCAAAATGCTGGCCGGCGACACTTCGTCGATACTCTCCCCAACCTTGGACACGGCGAGCACGTAGATGGAATAACTTGTGCTTGGCTGCAAGCCCTGCACGTTATAAGAGGTGTCCGAAGTCGTGCCCAGATACTTCCGATCCACGAAAACCTCGTAACCGTCGGCGCCCTGGACGGCCGACCACTTCAATGCCAGGCTGCTCGCGCCTTTGCTTGCAGCTTGCAGTTGCGCTGGAGCCGCCAGCGCCTCTGGATTGACCGC
>JAQSXN010000220.1 GCA_029256665.1 Paenibacillus sp. | reverse complement strand
CCAAGAGCTTTACAAAGGCATTGGCGTAGGTTGGCTGAACTACCCGCTGAACCTGCAATTGGACTTCCAGGATTCCTTGGCGCGCGACGTTCCGATCTTCGAGAAAGCCCTGCAAGACAACGACAAAACCGGCTTGCCCGCTCGGATCTTGCCAAGGGTGGAAGCGGTTCTGAAGAACAAGGAAAATCCGAAGCAAGACATGGCGGCCTACGCCGACTCGCTGGCCTTCTATAAGGCCGCCGCGGTAACCGGCGCCAAGGAATTGAAAAGAGTGGAGCCGGTCTTCTACGGCAAAACCGAAACGATGCTTAAACGGGGCGCAAACCTCGATAAGCTTGAGAATGAAACGTTCCTGAAGATCATTACCGGCACATCGCCATTAGACGAGTTCGACAATTTCGTGGCCACATGGAAATCCATCGGCGGCGACGATGTCGCCAAGGAAATCGCAGAGGCGCTTCAAGGGAAGTAACTAAGCCCTCATTCATCGCAACGTCAGTAAGGGGCTGCCGTGAAAATAAAGCAGCCCCTTCTTAAAATATCGGAAACTCGCGCATAGGTGGAGATGCAATGAAAAACCGTTCTTTTATCCGTCATTACCATTTCATGTTATTGCCCGGCATCGCTTTTCTGCTCGTGTTCAGCGTCGTGCCCATGTTCGGCATCGCGATCGCTTTCCAGGATTATCAGCCGACGCTCGGCATTTTCCGTTCCGACTGGGTAGGCTGGGAAAACTTCGATTATATGTTTTCTTTGCCGGACAGCCGTTTGATTTTCGTCAATACGCTGGCGATCGCGTCATTGAAAATTTTGTTCGGCATGTTGATACCGTTCGTGTTCGCTTTGATGCTTCATGAAGTCATGAATATGAAATTCAAACGATTCGTTCAGACGATCGTTTATTTGCCCCATTTCATGTCCTGGGTTATTCTTTCGGGCATCCTGATCAATCTTCTGAGCCTGGAAGGCATCATCAATCAGATTATCCAGTGGTTTGGCGGAGAGTCCATCCTATTCTTGCAGAGCAATAACTGGTTTCGGACCATTCTCGTGGCGAGCGACGTATGGAAGGAATTCGGCTTCAATACGATCATTTATATCGCCGCGCTTACATCGATTAATACGAATTTGTACGAGGCTGCCGCAATCGACGGAGCGAACCGCTTCCAGCGCTTGCTCCACATTACGATACCGAGCTTGCTGCCGACGATTATCCTGTTGGCGACGCTTAGCTTGGGCAACGTGCTTAATGCCGGCTTCGAGCAAGTTCTGAATTTGTATAATCCGATCGTTTATCAATCCGGGGATATCATCGATACGTACGTGTATCGCGCGGGATTGCTGGAAATTCAATACGGTTTGGCCACGGCAGTCGGCTTGCTCAAGTCCATCGTCAGTTTTCTCCTGATCGCCGTCTCTTATGTGCTAGCCGCACGCTTCGCCAATTACCGCATCTTCTGACGGGAGTGACGATTTATGATCCGTGGAACTAACCGAATCGTCGATTGGACGATCTATCTCATATTAAGCCTTATTGCTTTTTTCTCGATAGCGCCGATTCTCAATACGCTCGCCATCTCGTTCAGCGGCAAAATCCCGGCCATGTCCGGTCAGGTCTTCTTCTGGCCGGTGGAGTTTAATCTGAACGCCTACGAATCCATCATTAACGACCGCAATTTCTTCATTTCCTTCGGCGTATCGATCAAGAGGGTATTGCTTGGAGGAGCGATCAACTTTATTATTACGATTCTGATGGCTTACCCGCTGTCCAAATCCGCCAAGCTGTTTCCCGGCCGAAACGTCTACATGTGGTTCGTTATTTTCTGCATGCTGTTCAGCGGCGGATTGATTCCTTGGTATATGACGATCTATTCGCTCGGCATGCTGGACTCGATTTGGGCGCTGGTTCTGCCGACGGCCGTGCCTGTTTTCAACGTGATCCTGCTGATGAACTTTTTCCGGGGCATCCCGAAGGAACTGGAGGAAGCGGCCAATATGGACGGCGCGGGACCTTGGAAGATCCTTACCGTCATTTTCGTTCCGATTTCATTGCCGGCCCTGGCCACGGTCACTTTGTTCTCGATCGTAGGGCATTGGAACGCGTTCTTCGATGGCATGATTCTTATGCATCACAAGGAAAATTGGCCGCTGCAAACCTATATCCAACAGTTGATCATTAGCGTGAACTCCATCATGAACACGACGGACCCCGAGGAAATCAAGCGACTGACGAACATGTCCAGCCAATTGCTCAACTCGGCCAAAGTCATGGTGTCCATGGTGCCGATCCTGTTAATCTATCCGTTTCTCCAGAAATACTTCGTGAGCGGCATCGTGCTGGGCGCCGTTAAGGAGTAGGGACTTTGTGCCGCAACCCTTTAATCGTGTAAGCTTAGAGGGGGCCATCCGATGACCGTAGCTGTAACACCGAAAGCAACGACGGATTGCCCGATAACCTCTATCGTATGTTGGAAAGGCGGTAAGCCCGTTGTTCGCGAAATGGAGCCATTCGATCAAGCTGAGACACAAGCTGTTCGTATCCTATCTTGCCGTAACCTTGATCCCGCTAACGATTCTTGGCGTATATTCCTACCAGCAGTCCAAGAAGGTGCAGCTCGAGCAGGCGAACATCGTCCTGCAGGATAACTTGAGAAAAATCGACGACAGCTTGAGCTACAAGATGCAGCGCTTCGACTCGGCGATTGAATTGATCAGTTACAATCCGAACTTCTCCCATATCTTCAACGAAGAATACAAAAGCTACTATTCCATGTATATCGATCTGAAAGAGATCGTGGATCCGCTTATTAATACGACGACCTTCTTGAACAGCGATATTGGGCGGATCGTCATCTACACTGAAAACAATCTGACCGAGCGCTTCAATTCCATTATGCCGATTGCCGACGTCGAAAAAGAGCATTGGTACGGCGATGCGATGGAGTCGCTCGATACGCATTGGTATGTCGAGGATGGAATCGTGTTCGGCGTCAGGCGCATCTTCGGCGATATCAATTACGAGAAAAAAAATCTCGTATACGTCGAGCTTATCCCGGACTTTCTGCCTAACTCGCTGAATTTGCCGGATCTTCACGAAGCCGCGGCGGTCATTGCCGATGGAGCGGGGAAAGTCGTTTACGCGAACGGTCCGGTCTCCGGCAAAACGGCGGACGCCGCCGCTCTAGTCGAGCAACGGTTGCAAGGCACGGTCGGCGAGCAACCGGATTACGTGTGGCTGCATCGCGATATGAGGGAAACGGATTGGTCGCTTTCCCTCATCGTGCCCGCCGAAGACTTGACGATTAGTCCGTGGAAAATCCTCCGGGCTACTTTGATCATTGAAGCGGTCTGCATCGCGGCGTTGCTGCTTGTCAGCTGGATCTTTTCCCGCGTGTTCGTCCGAAGGATCAATCGCCTGAATCACAAGATGAAGCTGGTCGAAGAAGGGACGCTTACGATCAGCTTGAAGGCCCATGCGGGCGACGAAATCGGGGAGCTGGAATCGCGGTTCGGCAAGATGCTTGCCAGCATCAATCAGTTGATCGAGGAAGGCTACAAGAGCAAGATCATCCAGCGGGAAGCGGAGCTGAGAGCTCTTCAGGCCCAGATCAATCCTCACTTCCTCTACAACTCTTTATCGGTCATCAACTGGAAAGCGATCGACGCGGGCGCGATGGAAATCAGCCGGGTCGCCGGGATATTGTCTTCCTTTTACCGCACGACTCTCAATCAGGGCAAAGATCTCATTCTAGTCAAGGACGAGCTGTTGAACACCAAATCGTATCTCGAGATGCAGCTCATCATGCACGATGACAACTTTGATGTGGAATATGAAGTGGATGACGGCATACTTGAACAGCAAATGATCAAGCTCGTGCTTCAGCCGATCGTCGAGAACGCGATCGAGCACGGAATTGACCAGAAACGTTCCGGAAGAGGCCTGCTGCGGATCGGCGGACGTATCGGGGATGACGGAAATACGCTAGTCTTCACGGTTGAAGACAACGGCCCCGGCATTCCTGCCGACGTTGCGGAAGAAGTGCTCGTCAAGCAATCCAGAGGGTACGGTCTCCGCAACGTCCATATGCGTCTTCAAGTGCAATATGGGGCCGAGTACGGAGTCGGAATCGCAAGCGAGCTTGGACGATGGACGCGGGTTAGCGTGACTATTCCGGGAAACGCGCTCTATTCCAATGCGCGATAGCGGTGTCGTCAATTAGCGCGGCGCCGCTTACGAGGGCTAATCTGCTGTTGCAAATTATGGTAATATAGTTGGTGAGCATTTGCATCCTATTCCAATAAATGGAGGCGCTTACTAATGGACCAACAATTGCAGCAAGAGGGGTACTTCGGGGAGTTCGGGGGCAGCTTCGTCCCGCCGGAATTGCAGGAAGTATTACATTATTTGAGCGAGCAATTTTATAAGTTCAAAGAAGATCCGGAGTTTAAGGAAGAGCTGCGTTACTACTTGAGCGAATACGTGGGACGCGAGAACCCGCTGACGTACGCGGAGCGTCTGACCAAAGCTTGGGGCGGACCGAAGATCTACTTAAAGCGCGAGGATCTGAATCATACGGGAGCTCACAAAATCAATAACGCGATCGGCCAAATTCTGCTCGCCAAACGCATGGGCGCCAAGCGGATTATCGCGGAGACCGGCGCGGGTCAACACGGGGTCGCAACGGCTACGGCCTGCGCGATGTTCAACATGGATTGCGTTATCTACATGGGAGCCGAGGATACGCGCCGGCAGGCGCTGAACGTCTTCCGGATGGAGCTTCTCGGAGCGACGGTCGTACCGGTCCATAATGGCCAAGGACGGCTGAAGGACGCGGTAGACGAGGCATTGGGCGATCTGGTTCGCAATTATAAAAATACGTTTTATTTGCTCGGTTCCGCGGTTGGCCCGCATCCGTTCCCGACGATGGTCAAGCACTTCCAGGCGATTATCAGCGAAGAATCGAAGCGGCAGATCGTGGAGAAGGAAGGCCGATTGCCGGACGCGGTCGTGGCCTGCACGGGCGGCGGCAGCAACGCGATCGGCGCGTTCGCCCACTATATCGACGAGCCTGGCGTTCGTTTGATCGGCGTCGAGCCCGATCAAGCGCCTTCCTTGACCCAAGGCGTTCCGAGCATGATTCACGGCTTCAAATGTTTAGTGCTGCTGGACGAAGAAGGTCAGCCGAAGAAAACCTATTCGATCGCCGCGGGGCTGGACTATCCGGGCATCGGTCCCGAGCACAGCCACATGAAGGTGACGGGCCGTGCCGAATATGCCACCGTTACCAATGAGGAAGTGTTGGAAGCCTTTCAGGAGTTGTCTCGCACGGAAGGCATTATCCCTGCTCTGGAGAGCGCGCACGCGATCGCATACGCCAAGAAGCTGGCGCCGACGATGGGACAAGATCAATTGATCATCGTCAATTTGTCCGGCCGCGGGGATAAGGATGTCGAGCAGGTGTATTCGATGCTTAAGTAAGACCTTTTGGATATAGGCAAGACCTAGGGCGTCCGTTGGGCGCCCTTTGGTTTAGATTTAAGACTCCTTGTATGGAATCACGCATCGAGCGCATCATCGGTTATTTTTTCGTGCACCGATGATTTTTTGGCGGGTGTTTCGTCTATACAAATGAAAGCGGAAGAAACGAGCGCTCAAATCCAAGGAGGAATAAAGAAATGAACGTAAAACTCACACCTTACATTAATTTGGCGGGAAACGCCAAGGAAGCCATTCGATTCTATGAAGAAACAATCGGAGCGGAAGTGCTGTCCGTTGCCACTTACGGAGATATGCCGAACATGCCGGACACGTTCACCGACGATCTTAAGGAGCTTGTGGCCCATGCCAAGCTGCGAATCGGCGAATCCGAGCTCATGTTTTCGGATGCTCCCGGGGGAACGGAAATCGAGGCCGGCAAGCGGGTCACGATATGCATCACGACGAACGACGTGGAACAATCCAGAACCATATTCGAGGCGTTGAGCCAAGGCGGACAAGTCAATATGCCGTTTAGCGAAGAACCGTTCAGTCCCGGCTTTGGCGACATCACGGACAGATTCGGCGTCACCTTTCAAATCTATACGGAAATTCAAAACTAATCACGTCATGTCGCCCCATGAAGCCGTCCATTAAAGCCTCTACCGAAGGCCGGTGCTCTAAAGCCATGCGCTTAAGAGCACCGGCCTTCTTACTTCGCAATCCCATCACGCGCCAACAATTGTTTGAGATTATCGTCGATAAATGGATTATCGGCACGGTTTTGTAGAAATCCGTGTTTCATGCCATTATCCTACGCCGTCGCTTTCCAGCAAGGAATAAAAATCATCGCGATCATCGTTATCGAATTTGCCTAACGACCGGACTTTGACATATTCATGAGCGCCAAACATGTCTATTTCCTCGCCGTATCCGTTGTAAAGCCCGATCTTATGTCCATCCCCGTTCAATTCCGCATAGCCGAAACAATCCGCTCCGGGCATCTCCCCGAAATAGAGGGTGAATCTGATTTTGATTACTTTGTGCATACTGCTCCTCCTTATCTCGCATCTCTTAAGTTAGCCGACTTATATCGATCTTAAGCGAAATTCGAAGATTTGGAAAAAACGATATCGCGCTATATGCCGGATTGTACATTAGTGGCTGAAAGGAGGAGGGGGGCGCTCGAAATTTAACGCTGTTTTTCGTCAAATCCCTTGACTGGATGAGGTTTGGGCATTATGATATCGTGCCGGTCAAGTCAGATGTTAATTCTTTCATGCACCTAAACCAAAAAACAATTGCGGCTGCATAATTTTCATATTCGAGAAACTAAAAACGACCCTT
>JAQSXN010000219.1 GCA_029256665.1 Paenibacillus sp. | reverse complement strand
GGCGGCGCGTCCCAAGCGAACATGGCGGTTGCCGCGATGTAGCCGTCATGCGTTTCGAGTCCCTCCATGCGAAGAACGGAGCGCTCCGAGACCTGCAGGCCGAGCCTCCTCGACTCGTCCAGGAACGCGTCGATTTTGACGGCTTGCATGGGATCGTCGACGTCCGGCTCTCCGATGTAGGCGATCGAGGAATGCCCCAGCTCCGCCAGATGGCGGACGGCGAGCCGGATCGCCTGGCCCCGGTTCACGTCGACGGTAGAGTAGGGATGCGTGCCCGCCGCGCCATAGACGAGCAGCGGCGACTGCATGCGGCCGATCTCGCTCAGCCCGCCCGGCCCGCCGCTCCTGTCGCCGAACAGCAGAACGGCATCCATTCGGAATCGGTTAAACGATTCGATGGCCCCTTCCGCGTGGCTGATGGAGAACAGAGTCGTATAACCCCGCCGCTCCAGCTCGTCGTTCAACCTGGTAATCAGGGAGGACAAGGCCCCTCGCTCGACCGTTGGCCAGATAATGCCGATAGCCCCGGACTTCTTCGAGACGAGGCTGCGGGCGGCAATGTTGGGCTGATACCCCATTTCGCGGGCAATATCCCAGATGCGTTCCCTAGTACCCGCTTTAATAGTCGGATTGTCGAGAAGCGCCTTGGAGACGGTGGAGAAGCTGACGCCGGCGCGTTTGGCGATGTCCTTGATCGTTACCATATAGGGTCTCCTTAAGGGGATAATGGTTGGTGAATAGCGAATATAGATGGTTCGCACAAAAGTATCGTAATAGAGCCATTGTTTGCAGTTGTCATAGGCTGGCTGACTGCGTCACTAACTACGCTAACGGACAGGGGAGGCTTTATACAGGCTAGAATCGGTCTTTGCCAATTGTAACGGACACCAGCGACTTTATTGAGGTCATTTCGAGCACCATAGATGGATTATGCGGCTAATAACGTCATCCATGTCCGTAAGTATTCAGAAAATGGCCGAGTCGTCGAAATAAGAGCTCTGCTGTCCGATAGCGGGAATACGAGTCATTGTCAGCCGGGCGTGTGCTCCAGCCCCAGCCCGCTGCGACATGAATTCGAACAGCGCTTACATAATGAGCATGCCGCGAAGGCGGCAGGAGGCTCTTTTCCTGCCGTTCGAACCTCGTTTTTTGTGGTAGACAGTACTAGCTTAATCTATTATGATTGAAATTACAACGTTGTAAATTAGAGGCGAAGGGTGGTTGCTCGCATGTTTAATTTGGAAAATTCGGTGTCCGTCGTTATAGGCGGCAACGGCGTATTGGGAAGCGCAATGTCGGAAGCGCTCGCGGAAGCAGGCTCCAAGGTGGCGATCGTCGGCCGCGATATGGAGAAGGCGGAGCGCGTATGCGAAGGCATCCGCGCGAAGGGCGGCGAAGCGATCGCGCTTAAGGCCGATGCGGCTAACAAAGCGGACTTGGAGAACGTGCTGGCTCGCGTGATCGAGTGGGGCGGCGGCGTAGACACGCTTATTAACGCGTCCGGCACGAACAGCGCAACGCCGTTCTTCGAGCTGGAGATGGACGAGTGGGACCGGATTATGGACGTCAACCTCAAGAGCGTCGTACTGGCGTGCCAGGTGTTCGGCAAACGGATGATCGAGCAGGGCAGGGGCGGTTCCATCATCAACATTTCGTCGGTATCGTCGGGTCCTCCGCTATCGAGAGTGTTCACGTATTCCGTCTCGAAGTCGGGCGTCAATTCCGTCACCCAGTTCCTCGCGCGCGAGTTCGCGAAGGATAACGTGCGGGTTAACGCGATCATTCCGGGCTTCTTCCCGGCCGAGCAGAACCGCAAAATCCTGTCGCCGGAGCGCATCGAGTCCATTATGGGCCATACGCCGATGGACCGGTTCGGCACGCCGGAGGAGCTTAAGGGAGCGGTCGTTTATTTGGCCTCGCCCAAGGCGTCTTCCTTCGTCACGGGTTCGTTCCTGCGCGTGGACGGCGGATTCGGAGCGATGACGATATGAGCGATCTGCTAACCTCTCTCGTCGAACAGACACCGATTCCGAGCATGTACCGCATTCGCCAGAAGTTTGACGGGACGAAGCTCGAGGATCCAATCGCTGAATTGAGAAGAGAGCTTAGGGCAAGTTCCGAGATGCAGGCGCTCGCGCCGGGGGCGAGGGTTGCGCTGGCCGTAGGCAGCCGCGGTATATCGCGCATCGACGAGCTGACCAAGGCCGTCGTGGACGAGCTCAAGCTGATGGGCTGCGAGCCGTTTATCGTGCCTTGCATGGGCAGCCACGGCAGCGCGACGGCGGAAGGCCAAGCCGCGGTGCTGGCGCATCTAGGCATCGCCGAGGCGACCATGGGCTGTCCCGTACGTTCTTCCATGGAAGTGATCGAGCTCGACAAGCTGCCGAACGGCCTGCCGGTATACGTGGACAAGATCGCCGCGGAAGAAGCCGACGCCATCGTCGTCGTTAACCGCATCAAGCCGCATACGGCGTTCCGCGGACCGATCGAGAGCGGATTGTTCAAGATGATCGCGATCGGTCTCGGCAAGCAGAAAGGCGCGGAGGCCTGCCATCAGCTCGGCTTTAAGTATATGGCCGAGAACGTGCCGGCGATGGCCCGCATCATGATCGACAAGCTGCCGATCGCGTTCGGCGTCGCGGTCGTCGAGAACGCGTACGATCAAATCTGCCGGGTCGAGGTCATCGGGACCAAGGGCATGGAAGAGCGCGAACGCGAATTATTGATCGAAGCCAAGTCCCGTCTGCCGAAGTTCCTCTTTGACAGCTTCGACGTGCTCGTGGTCGACTACATTGGCAAAAACATCAGCGGCGACGGCATGGATCCCAACATTACGGGACGCTATCCGACGCCTTACGCGGCCGGAGGGCCCGACGTGAACAAGATCGTCGTGCTCGATTTGACCAAAGAATCCAAGGGCAACGCCAACGGCGTCGGCACGGCGGACTTCACGACGAGCCGCCTCGTCGGCAAGACGGATTGGCCGGGCACCTATGCCAACGGTCTGACCTCGACCGTGTGCGCGCCGACGAAACAAGCGACGACGCTCGCCAATGACCGGGACGCGATCAAGGCGGGCATCAAAACCAGCAACATTTTGGACTACACGACGGTGCGGTTGGCTAGAATTCGGGATACGCTGCATCTCGGCGAAATCGAAATTTCGGCGAGCCTGTTGGAAGAAGCGAAGCGCCATGCGGATATCGAGGTTCTCGAAGGACCGTACGAATGGCAGTTCGACGAGGAAGGATTTTTGGCCAAATGAATCACGAATCCAAGCTGGTCATCAGCATCGACATAGGCACGACAAGCACCAAGACGCTGGCCGTTGATTACGGCGGCCGGATCGTCGGTTCCCATTCCATCGGCTACCCGCTCCTTACGCCGCAGCCCGGCTACGCGGAGCAGGATCCCGAGGAAATGTCGGAGGCCGTCATCGCATGCGTATCGCAACTGATGAAGGACGGTGGCTGGAGCGCGGAGGATATTCTGTGCGTCAGCTTCAGCTCGGCCAACCATAGTGTCATCCTCATGGATGAGGAAGACCGCGCGTTGACGCCGGTCATCACATGGGCGGATCTGCGAAGCGCTGGCCAGGCGGCCGAGTTGAACGCAAGCGGAGAGGGACTGGGCGCATACTTGCGTTCGGGTACGCCGATCCATCCGATGTCCCCCCTTCTCAAGCTGATCTGGATGAGAGAGAACCGCCCGGACTTGATGGCCGCGGCCAGATACGTCATCGGGATTAAAGAATATTTCCTGCATAAGCTCTTCGGCCGTTATGTGACGGACTACTCCATGGCAAGCGCGACCGGTCTGTTTAACGTGGAGACGCTGGACTGGGATCCGCAAAATATGGCGCTCGCCGGCGTTGCGCCGGAGCAGCTTCCCGAGCTAATGCCGTCGACGGGGCGCATCGCCGGCCTGAAACCGGCGTTCGCCGAGCGTATGGGCTTATCGGCCGAGACGCCGTTTGTCCTTGGCGCGCAAGACGGCGTCATGGCGAATCTCGGCATCGGCGCCATCGCGCCGGGCGTCGCCGCCGTCACGATCGGCACGAGCAGCGCGGTCCGCACCGCGGTCAAGGGCGCCTTGCTGGAGCCGACAGGCCGCCTGTTCTGTTACGCGCTGGCGGACGATCATTGGATTATCGGCGGAGCTTCCAATAATGGCGCCATCGTCGCGCAGTGGACGGCGGAGAGGCTGTTCCCCGGCAAGACGATGGAAGAAGTGATTCCTCTAGCGGCCGAAGTGCCGCCCGGAGCGAACGGCTTGTTCTTCCTGCCTTTGCTGGCGGGCGAACGAGCGCCGTTCTGGGACGGCAACGCCAAGGGCGTCATGTTCGGACTCACGCTCGCGCATACAGAGAAACATATGCTTCGGGCCGCCCTCGAAGGCGTGATGTACCAAATCGCGGCAATCGTGGAGCTCATGAACGAGTGCGGCAACGAAATCAAAGAAATTCGGGCATCGGGCGGCTTCGCCCGTTCGCAGCTGTGGTGCCAGATGCTGGCCGACATTCTGGGCGTGCGCGTGACGGTGCCGGAGTCGGTCGAAAGCTCGGGACTCGGCGCGGCGCAGCTCGGCATTTACGCGATGGAAGAAGGCCGCGGTCCGCTGCTGCGCTGGGATGCCGGAGACGGCGTCGCCTATGAACCTAACCTGGAGACGCATGCCGTTTACAGCGAGCTGCTGCCGTTTTATCTGAATTTGTACCACGCGCTTAAGCCGTCGATGCACGCGATGGATAAGCTGCCGATTTAAGCGGCGTTCAAGATGGGACAATACGCCGGGAGTAAGCGGCACATCAAAGGAGGGGCGTTATGGCTCAGGAAAAGGTAGAGAAACTTCAAGAGATTTTGCGCGAAATGGGCTCCGTTGTCGTCGCCTTCTCGGGAGGCGTGGACAGCACGTACCTCCTTTATGCGGCGCTGGAGACACTCGGCAAGGACAAGGTGCTCGCGGTGACCGCGGATTCGGAGACGTATCCGGCCGAGGAGCTTGAGGCGGCGAAGTCGCTTGCAGCCGAATTCGGCGCGAAGCATGCCGTCATCGAGACGTCGGAGCTGGCGATACCGGGCTATAAGGAGAACAACGGCAATCGTTGTTATTTCTGCAAGCAAAGCTTGTTCGAGCACTTGGAGCCTTTCGTTCAGGACGGCCGATACCGCCACATCGTCTACGGCTTGATCGCCGACGACATGAGCGAGCACCGGCCGGGCGTGCAAGCGGCCAAGGAGAAAGGCGTAAGAGGGCCGCTTCAGGAAGCCGGCCTCCTGAAGGAGGAAATTCGCGAGCTGTCCATGCGCGCCGAATTGTCGACCTGGGATAAGCCGTCCTTCGCGTGTTTGTCGTCCCGGATCGCGTACGGCGAGGAGATCACGATCGAGAAGCTGAACAAAGTCGGTTCGGCGGAACGGTTCATAAGGTCGCTCGGCATTCGCCAAGTACGTGTCAGGCTGCATGGCGACCTGGCGCGCATCGAGGTAGAGCCGGCGGCGATGGCGGAGCTGGTCGGTCATGCCGGCATTATTTCCGAAGAGCTCAAGAAGCTCGGGTTCCTGTACGTGTCCATGGATATGGGCGGGTACAGGAGCGGCAGCATGAACAAGGCGCTGAAGCTGGGAGGCGTGGTCTGATGTCCGGATACGAAGAGATGGAGTTCTGCAAGGTGGACGTGGACCGCGAGGAGCGGACGGGGTTCCCCGAGGTCATCTTCGGTCTTGGCAAAACGGCGGAACAAACCGAAGCGATCTTCGACCGTATCGCGCAGCGTCACGGCAGGGCGCTCGTAACCAGGGCGACGTCGGAAATGGCGGAACGGATCGCGGCTCAGTACCCGAATGCCATATATGATCCCGTATCGAGGCTCGTCCGGCTGGATGGCGAGCCTCGCCGTCTGCCCGGCACCGTCGCGGTATTAACGGGCGGCACCTCCGATATTCCGGTAGCGGAGGAAGCGGCGGGGACGGCCGAATGGATGGGCTGCCGCGTCGACCGGATCTATGACGTTGGCGTGGCCGGCTTGCATCGCCTGCTCGCCCAAATGGACCGCATCCGCGAGGCATCGGTCGTCATTGCGGTGGCGGGCATGGAAGGCGCGCTCGCTAGCGTGGCGGGCGGACTTGTGCGGCGGCCGGTCATCGCCGTGCCGACCTCCGTCGGATACGGCGCGAACCTGCAAGGCGTGACGACGATGCTCGCGATGTTGACTTCGTGCGCGTCCGGCGTGTCGGTCGTCAATATCGACAACGGCTTCGGGGCGGCCTACCAAGCGGCTGTCATCTTGCAGCTGGTAGCGGAGGCGAGCGAGAAATGAAAACTTTATATTTGGACTGCGTTTCCGGCATTGCCGGCGACATGACGTTGTCGGCGTTGATCGATCTGGGCGCCGATCGCGATTATATTTGCGAGCAACTCCGCACGCTGCCGATCGACGCATTCACGATGGAATTCGTGCCGGTCATCCGCAAGGGGATATCGGCCAAGTGGCTCGACTTGAGGTTTGATGAGAAGCCGCATGGGGATGCGCATGGGGATGCACATGGTCACGACCATCATCACGACCACGACCATGCGCACAGTCATAGCCACACGCACGACCACCCGCACAGTCATAGTCACGATCATCATCATGACCACACGCATAGTCACAGCCATACGCATGACCATAGCCACAACGATGATCATCATCATAATCATTCGCATGCGCATACGCATCATCACGATCATGATCACTCGCATAGTCACAGCCATTCGCACGACCATCACCATGAACACGGCTTCGCGCACAGTCATGGCCACGAACATTATCCTGACCACGCGCAC
>JAQSXN010000218.1 GCA_029256665.1 Paenibacillus sp. | reverse complement strand
AGCCCGGCTTGGACGATTGCTTCCGCTGGCTGGGGGGCGAGCTGGACGGCTTGATGAAGCTGGTACGCGGCAAACGGCGAGGCAACGTCAAGGACCCCGTCGAGGAAGTGAAAATGTACATCGAGCAGAATTTGTCCAAGGAGCTATCGCTGGAGGAGGTGGCGGATCGTTTGGGACTTAATCCGTCATACTTCAGCCAGCTGTTCAAACAAATGACAGACGAAACGTTCGTTCAATACCGGATCAAGCGGAGAATGGAGCGGGCCAAGAAGCTGCTCGCATTGCCGCACTACAAGATCACGGACATATCCCATGAGGTCGGTTACGCGGATCATCCGCATTTCACGAAAACGTTCAAGAAGTTCACCGGCTACACGCCGTCCGAATACCGCGACATGCTGGGGATCGACTAATGCGCAAAAGCCTTTCGAAGCAGCTGTTCGTTTATTTTTTTATTTTGATTCTATTTTCGATGTCGATGGTCGGCGTTTTCTCGTACGTGAAGTCTTCCGAAGCGATCGACGAGCAGGTCGAAAAATATTTTACGACGGTCATCAACAGCGCGTCCATGCAGACGGACAACCAACTGCAAACGTTCGAGCGGGTGACGGATTCCATTCTGTCGCAGCAGCAAGTGAAGAAGTTTCTGGATATGGATCCTGACGACAGCTACGCCTACTACGAATTTACGAACGGCATTCGCAAGGATATATTCGACAAGATCCATATTACGTATCCGACGCAAATCAACATGATCTACATTCTCGGCTATCACGGACGTTCGATCTTCGACGCGAACCAAGGGTTCTCGTCGCATAGCGTCGATACGACGGAACGGCTTGAGGAATTAAACGATAAGACGGAACGGAACGGCCGAATCTCGATCATGAGCACCAGTCTGCTGCCAAAGGATCAGGGCCAGGTCATCACCGTCGCCCGCAAGATCAGAGGGTATTCGTCGTACAGCATTAAAGGCGTGCTGGCGATCGAATTCCGCGAGGAGCAGTTGACGAAGCTCTGGAAGGGGATGGATCTCGGCGAAAACGGCTTTTTCTTTATTCTGGACAGCCAAGGAGAAGTCGTCTACGCGCCGGACTCCAATCCGATGGGCGAGCTGCTCCGCTCGGATATCCCGGACCGCATCGTGCGCGGCGGCGAAGAGCGGCTGATCGCGGAGCTTGGCGGCCAGGAACGAATGATCGTGTCGCGCAGGTCGGATTATTCCGGCTGGAGCCTTGCGATCTCCATGCCGCTGGAGGAGCTTCGCGCGCCGATCTCGGCAATCCGCACGACGACGGTCGGCGTCGGCTTGCTGACGCTGGCGATCGCGTTGTTCATGGCGGTGCGCTTCGGGCGTTCGATCGTGCAGCCGATCCGGACGCTCATGAACGGCATGCGCGAGATGGAGAAAGGCAATTGGCAGACGGTTAAGGTCAAGCCCCGCGAGGACGAAGTCGGCGGCCTGGTCCATAGCTTTAATCTCATGGTCGGCCGGTTGTCGGAGATGATCGGGCGGGTGTACGACGCGGAGCTGAAAGGACATAAAGCCCAGCTGGAGCTTCAAGATATTCAGCTGGAACGGCAGAAGGCGGAATTCCAGGCCCTGCAGCTTCAGATCAACCCGCATTTTCTATACAACACGCTCGAGACCATCAATTGTTACGCGATCGTCCAGGATTCCGACGATATAACGGAGATGGTGGAAGCGATGGCGTTCATGCTACGGTATTCGGTCCAGACCAATCTGGAGGAAAGCACGATCGTCAACGAGCTGAACCATGTCCGAAATTACCTCATCATCCTCAAACATCGGATCGGCAGGGAATTCGAGCTGGAGGTGGCGGTCGAACCGTCGCTCCTGCTGGAAGGCATGGTCCGGCTAACGCTGCAGCCGATCGTGGAAAACGTGTTCCAGCATGCGTTTCCGGGCGGCATCGAGCCCCATCATTGCATTCGCGTGGATGCGCGGCTGGAGCAGGGGAGCCTGTTCATCACGGTGGAAGACAATGGCGAAGGGATGTCCGAGAAGCGGCTGGCGATGGTCAGGCAGAGGCTGAAGGAGAACAGGCTCGCGGAAGAAGATGAGCTGGCGCAACGACGCCGGAAGGGCGGCATCGGCATTCTGAACGTACATCGCCGCATTCAGATGGTATACGGCAACGATTACGGGATTCAAATCGACAGCGCCCAAGGTAGCGGAACCGTCGTTACGATGGTAATGCCCCGCGGGCAACTAAACGAATGACAACGGGAGGAAACAAGAGATGAAGATCGATCTGACGGGCAAGATCGCCCTTGTAACGGGGGCAAGCGGAGGGATCGGACGCGGCGTGGCGACGGAGCTTGGCAGACATGGCGCCAAGGTTGCGGTCAATTATTTGAACAGCGGGCAAGGCGCGGCGGAGACGGTAGCCGATATCGAGGCGCTTGGCGGCATGGCGCGCGCCTTCCGCGCCGATGTGACGGATATCGGAGCAATCGATCGGATGATTGCCGAAATCGAAGAAGCGTTCGGCGGAACCGTCGACATCCTTGTCAACAATGCCGGCCATTTGGTACAGCGGCTTGCGAACGCCGAAATGACGGAAGAGCTGTATGCCAAGGTGATGGACGTCAACATGAAAAGCGCCGTTTTTGTCAGCAAAGCGGTGTTGAAGGGCATGAAAGCGAGCGGCGGCGGAAGAATCGTCAACATGACGTCGATCGCGGCGCATAACGGCGGCGGACCGGGCGCGTCCATCTATGCGGCCAGCAAGGCGGCGGTGATGGCCTACACGAAGGGATTGGCGAAGGAGGTAGCCGGCGACGGCATATTGGTCAATGCGATTTCGCCGGGCTTTATCGGCGGCACCGCATTCCATGCCACGTTTACGCCCGATGCGGCAAGACAAGCGACGGTCCAAGGCATTCCGCTCCGCCGGGAAGGGACGCCGGGCGACGTGGCGGGCGCCGCGTTGTACCTCGTCTCCGAGCTGTCCGCCTACGTGACGGGAGAAACGATCGAAATCAACGGCGGCATGTTCATGCGATGAGACATTCGAATTTGTCGCAACGTTGCTATGATGACCCCGAAACGCTGCGTCTGCTAGCCTCGGAGCTGGACTCCGTCATCGCGGCCGGACCGGCCATCCCCCTGGAGCCGGGCGGCTGGTGGCATCAATACGTTTGTCCCGAGCATCATACGGAGCTGCTGTTCGACGAGCTTCAAGCCGATTCGGGTCGTTACTTATGTCCGCATGGCTGCGTGCTGGAGGGCGAGCCCTATCACGGAGCTTGGCTCGTCTTCCGCCATCAGGCGATGGCGCGTTTCGCGCTGCAGGCAGCCGCGGTGCACGCGTCGTCCGGCGAACGCCGCTATGGCGATTACGGCAAAGGGATTATCGTTGCCTATGCGAGACAGTTTCCGCTATACCCGGTGCATCCGGACGCTCAGCCCTGGATGCTAAAGGGACGCGCCTTCCATCAGGCGCTGACGGAAGCGATCTGGGCGACGACGTTGATCCGGGCCTACTTGCTGCTCGCGGATAACGGGATGGACTTCGACGACGCCAAGGACGAACTCGCGGCCTTCTGGGAGATGCTAGGACGCAGCATGGAGCAATACCACGCCATCTTGACCGTGGAGCGCAATCAGCCGGAAAACAATTACACCGCTTGGCTTAACGCCGCGTTATGCTGCGTCTATGCCGCGCAGGGCGACAACGACAGTCTCGTTACGGTGCTGGAGCGGCCGGGAGGCATTCGCCGCCATATTGAGATTGCCATCCAGGGAGACGGCTTGGAGTTCGAGGGCAGCGTCTATTATCACGTATTCGTCTTGCGCGCTTATCTGATCGCGGCGGAAATGCTGGAGCGAATCGGCCTGGACGGGCATTCGGTTCGCGGCAACGGCAATCGGAGCATCGAAGGAATGCTGGACGTGCTGGCATCCATCGCGGATGACGGCGGACGACTGCCGGCTTGGCATGACGGCCCTTACGGGCGCGTCCCTTACGGACGCGAAATCGTCGAAATTTTCGAAATTGGATATACAACATATCATAAAGCGGACTATTTGCGCGTGTTGCGCTTCTATTATAAGGAATTAAATGCCGGGGCAGGCAGAAAGGGGTCACTCGAAGCCTTGTTGTATGGAGCGGATATCGGTGATGAAAGGGCTGATACGTTACCGGCAACGAGTGCCGAGACGACGATGTCGAAATCCTGTCTGCTGCCGGATAGCGGCTTCGCGGTCTTAAGGCAGCGGGAGAATCCGCTTAGCGTTACGGTAGACTTCGGGCCGCATGGCGGATCGCACGGACATTACGACAAGCTGAACGTGATGATGGATGCGGCCGGTTCGCCGCTGTCTCCCGATCGCGGCACCGTTCCGTACGGCTCCGAATTAAAGAAAAGCTGGTATCCGTCGACGCCCTGCCATAACACGCTCAGCATTAATGGGCGGTCGCAGGCCGAAACCGCGGGCCGTTGCCTCGCTTACCGCTCGGATGCGGAGGGCAGCTTCATCAGCATGAGCGCAAACGACGCGTACGAAGGCGTGACGTTTCTCCGGCACGTCGCGGTTACCGGCGACTATGTCATCGATTGGGTCCAGGTCCGCATGCAAGAGGAGGGAACCATCGACTGGTGGTTCCACTTCCTCGGCGAGATGGATCTGAACCAGGGCAACTGGGAGCGCCATGATGAGCCTGCGTCGTACGGCGATCGGGACGGCTACCAATACGTGCGCGGAATTGCCGTCATGCGGGAGCAAGCGATGTCTGCAAGCGGCGACGCGGCAAGCGCGGTCTTGCAGATCCGCCTTGATGGACTGGAGCAACCGTCGGCGGGAGCCGCCATCGCCAAGCCGGGAGTAACCGCGGCGTTGATCATGCCGGCGCGTACAGAACTGTCATACGTGTCTTCGCCGGGCATCGCTACGGATCCTTCCGTGCCGATGAACGGCATTCTGCTTCGCCAAGTCGGGCGGGAAACCGACATCGTCGCCGTCTACCGGTTCGGCTTAGGAGAGCTCAAGCTGGAGTGGGAACCCTGCGCCGGTGCGGATGAAGGGCGAATCTTGCGAGTGCTGGGAGTCTCCGGCAACCAAACGTACAACATAACGGAAGACGGGATAAAGGAGCTGAACGGATGAGCGCGACAAAGCTGTTCGAGCCGGTAAGCGGCGTTTTATCGGTCCCATACGAGCCGAACGAAAGCACGGCATTGCTGGAAAACCCTCCGCGCTTTACCTGGATGCCCGCGCTTGCGGAGGGAGGACGGTACGTTCTCCAGCTATCGTCCACGCCGGATTTCGCCAGCGGAACCACGCAGACCTTTGGCGATGTGCCCTACAATTTGTTTACGCCACCCGGGGCGCTTGCGCCAGGGCTCCATTATTGGAGATACGCTCTGGCAGGCGATGAGGGCGGAGAGTCGATCGGCAGCAATTGGAGCAAGGCAAGGTCGTTCGTTGTGCCGCCGGGATTGCCGGAGACGCCGCTCCCGGCCCGAGAAGGAAGGTTTGCCCATACGGACGCCGCTCATCCGAGATTGTGGCTGAACGCCGAAGGCGCTTCGGAGCTGCGCGAGAAGGTATTAGCCGATCCGGCTTACGCGGGATGGGACGTCTTCTTCGCGAAATCCGTTCAGCCTTGGCTTGAGCGCGAGCTCATCCCGGAGCCGAAGCCGTATCCCGGCAATAAGCGCGTTGCCGATCTCTGGCGCCGGATGTACATCGACTGCCAGGAGATGCTGTACGCGATTCGACACCTTAGCGTGGCTGGCGTCGTGCTGCGAGACCAAACCATACTCGACCGCGCGAAGCAATGGCTGCTCCATGCGGCGTCTTGGGACGCAGAGGGCAGGACATCGCGCGATTATAATGACGAAGCTGCCTTTCGGATGGCCGGGGCGATTGCCTGGGGATACGATTGGCTGCACGGCGAGCTGTCCGAGACGGAGCGGTCTCTCGTCAAAAAAAGCCTGCTGGAGAGAACCCGCCAGGTAGCTTTCCACGTCATCGAACGCTCCAAAATCCATCAAGTGCCGTTCGACAGCCATGCGGTTCGTTCCTTATCCTCCGTGCTTGTGCCGGCCGGCATCGCGCTGATGCACGAAGAGGCGGAGGCGGCGGAGTGGCTGCATTACGCACTCGATTATTACGCTTGCCTGTATTCCCCTTGGGGAGGCGAGGACGGAGGTTGGGCGGAAGGTCCGATGTATTGGACGACGGGCATGGCCTATTTGATCGACGCTTTAAATCTGGTTAAGGGGTATTGCGGCATCGACCTGTACAAGAGACCGTTTTTTGCACGCACCGGCGACTTCCCGCTCTATTGCTGCAGCCCGGATACGGTGCGCGCCAGCTTCTGCGACCAGTCGTCGCTTGGCGAGCGGCCGATCCTCAAGACCGGCTACAATATTCGGCAATTCGCGGGCGTGACGGGCAATGGTCTGTATCAATGGTATTATGAACAAACAAAGGATAACGACCCCGATCCCGATTCGAAATTTTATAATTACGGCTGGTGGGATTTCCGCTTCGACAACCTGCAGTTTCTGCACGACTACCCGTCCGTGGAGCCGGTTGCGCCGAGCAACGGCGCGATCGAGCCGGCAAAGTGGTTTCGGGACATCGGCTGGGTGGCGATGCATCATCGGATGGACGACCCGGACGAACATATCATGCTGCTGACCAAAAGCAGCCCTTACGGCTCGATCAGCCATAGCCACGGCGATCAAAACGCTTTCCTGCTGCATGCGTTCGGAGAGCCGCTTGCGATCGAGAGCGGGCATTACGTCGCGTTCGGCAGCACGATGCACGCCAATTGGCGCAGGCAGACGCGTTCGACGA
>JAQSXN010000217.1 GCA_029256665.1 Paenibacillus sp. | reverse complement strand
TCGTAGCCGATCTCCTTCAGGGCGGCTACGACCGCCGGATAGTCCACATCTCCCGCCAACAGATCGACAAAGCCATGAAGTCCTCCGGCTTGGCGCCTGTAATCCTTGAAGTGAACCTTCTTGATCCGCTCTCCCAGAATGCGAATCCAGTGCTCCGGATACCCGCTGTGCACGACATTGCCAACGTCGAAGTAAGAGCCGACGTAGCTGGAGCCTTGCGCGTCGATGAAGCCTCGCAGTTCGAGCGGCGACAGCAAGAACTTGTTCCACACGTTCTCGATCGCGATGGATACGCCCGCGCTGGCCGCGTACGGAACCAAGCTGCCGATGGCTTCGAGCGCGCGATCGTAAGCCAGGTCATACGGCACGACCTCGGCGCCGGGGATAAAGTCGACGCCGACGGCGCCCGGGATGACCAAGATGGCGTCAACGCCAAGAGCCGATGCGACTTCGAGCTGCTTCTTGCAGACGTCAATCGCTTTGCTCCGCTTGCTCTCGTCGCCGCTTGTCATGGAGTATGACCAATAAAGTCCCGTCGCGAGCCCGGCGATTTCCAGGCCGGCGTCCTCCAGCCGACCGCGAACTTCGGCTATTTGCTTGTCGCCCGCGTCTAGTCCCAGCTCTCCGGTCTCGTTCAATGCTAATTCAATGCCCTCAAAGCCCGCTTGCTTCGCCAACACGATCGCATCGGCGATCGATGTCCCTTCCGAGAACGACCAAATATTAATCCCTTTTTTCATCGTAAATGCCTCCTTGGATTCGTTGTGTTTGTCGGGCTATAACTTTTATTCGAATATCAACTCTCCGAATCGCGACTGCAGGTGATAGTTGATCGCCCCGGTCGGACTCCAAGCTTGAAACTCGCGAACGCCGGCCTCGTCCTCGTCGATTCGGTATACGTTGAACCTCCAGCTAACGCCCGGTGCCGGCTTCTTGGCGAAATAAGACGTCGGAATGGCCATCCGGTAGATTCGGGCGGAATCCCGTTCTTCAACCTCCGTCACGAGACCGTCCATGTTCCATGCCACGTCGATTGCGGCTATGCCGCCGTTGCCGTTGTTCCATACTTTCGCGTCGAATACGACGTTGTTCGGGCTGACCTCCAGCTCCACGTAAGGTCCGCCCTCCTCCTCGCCGCATTCGATAAACAACTCGACGACATCCTGCTCGTACAGCGGATCGTCCCTCTCCGCGAATCGAGACACGGCATAATGATCCACGCAGTGTATTTCGAAGTAGATAAATTCCGGGCTCCAACAGGCTCGAAACGTTGTCGGCTCCCTGACGTCGCCGCCGGAGGACGTCTCGGACAATGGCGCGGATTCGCAGCCGCGCAAGTCCAGTTGACGCCAATCGGCCGCCTCCGGACCCTCTCTGCGCGATTGCCGGACCGCGGACTTGCAGACATACCGCTTGGCAACATGATCGTTTCCCATTTGAGCTTCCCTCCTTTATCCTATTCCGTTCCATTGATGAAACTGTTTCAACCTGTCATAATACTTATATATTAATTCGAAAAAATCATAAATTCTTTAGCGATACAAGCGATTATTTGCACTATTCCGTTGTAACAATTCTATATGAGAAAAACTCCTATCGGAGTCCTTCGATGATGAGCGACCGCGTTTAAATGAAGTTTTTATCGCCAAATAGAATTTCGGTTTTCGATTTCTCGAAAACTTATAAATTCTATAGTGGTAAGAAAGGTCAGGTGCATACTCCTGTGATCACGAACGAAATCATCTTACCGCGGCAGCGGAACGCTCCTTTTCGGGAATGGACGCCATCCGTTCATTATGCAAAGTTCCAGCGGATGGAGAAGGGATTGCTGCCGCCGCGACGCATCTATAATTTCGAGTTGTTGTACGTCAGCCAAGGACAAGCGGCGACCCTTATGAATGGGCACCGCTACGAGCTATCGGCCGGCCAGCTCGTATTCCTACCCTCTGGCGTATTGCACCAGAACGAAGCGATATCTCACATGGGCACGCGTTTCCTCGGCATTCACTTTGATTTCTTCGGCGAACTCGAAATCCATACGGAGTACGACATGATTACCTACGATGAAACGTCTTCGATTGACCGATTTGCGGTGGAAGCGGTATCGGACAGCTTCCCGCCGTTGTCGCATCAGGCCGTCTACACGCCGACGCTGGCTTGCGTGGCGCTCATGGAGCAGCTCGTCCATGAATTCACGATGCGCCCGCTGGGCTACGAGCTCGCTTGCAAGGCGTTGCTGCTGGGCATTCTGTCCCATTTGCTGCGGCTTCCGCTCGCCCGGGCCAAGGGGCTTGCGTCGCCGCACGACAATCGTCTCTTGGAGTTGACGGAAGAGATCGAGCGTCGCCCTTCCGAAGTATGGACCAACGGCGTCATTGCGGATCGACTCGGACTTAGCCTCGATCATGCGGCAAAGCTGTTCAAGGAGCTCGTCGGGCAGCCGCCCGGGGAGTTCGTCGGCGCGATCCGCCACCGCGAGGCTCGGCGGCTGCTGCGCGAAACCGAGCTATCCATCGAACAGATCGGAGACGCCGTCGGTTATTCCGGCATCCATTACTTCAGCCGTCAATTCCGCAAGCACGAAGGCATTTCGGCATCCGAATACCGCAAGTTTTCCCGCGTGCTCTAGAAGGAACCGCTTGACCGGGACTCCTGCGTGCACACCGCGCTGGGCTAACACATACACTAACCTGGGCAATAAGACTCTAGCGCGCGGAAGGAACGGATACATCATGTCAACTTCCTATATGGATTACGCATCCCCGAACACGCAATTCGCTTACGACTTGTCGAACAATGTGTTCTTTAAGAAAGATGACCGAAACTACATTCTCTCGTTATCGATCAAGCAGTTGAATACGCTGGGCAATTCCTCCATTCTGGATATTTACTTAAGCAAACGGAACTATGTCGAGCCGCATCTTCATCAGAACGCTTCCGAGCTCGTGTATTGCGTCTCCGGCGCAGCCGTCGTCTCTCTCATCAATCCGTTCACGAACGAGCTGCTTAATTTCCCGATCGCGCCGGGCCAAGTCGCCAACGTGCCGCAAGGCTGGTGGCATTACGAGGTCGCCACGGTGGACAACACTCATTTGATCGCCATCTTCGACGCTCCGATTCCGGAAGCGATCTTCGGTTCGGACATCCTGCGCCTCACGCCGGCGTCCGTGCTCGCGGACAACTATTGCCTCGACGAGGCGATGGTCAAGGAAACGCTCGCTCCCATCAAGTCCACTGTCGTGATCGGCCCGCCTGCCGACTGCGACAAGTCGAACATGGGACCGTCGAATACGGGAGGCAGCACGGGGCAAGGGATGACGTCCCCTGCCGGAGGCTGGACGGCGCCAGGCATGATGCCGCAAAGCGGACACGGCATGCCGATGATGCCCCAGCAAGGCCAGCAAGTCCCTCAGGGATACATGGGGCAATCGGGCGCCGGCATGATGCCGCAAGGCGGTCAAGGCATGCCGATGATGCCCCAGCAAGGCCAGCAAGTCCCGCAGGGATACACGGGACAGCCGGGCGCCGGCATGATGCCGCAAGGCGGTCAAGGCATGCCGATGATGCCGCAGCAAGGCCAGCAAGTCCCTCAGGGATACATGGGACAGCCGGGCGCCGGCATGATGCCGCAGCAGACACCGTCAAGCCACGGCACGTACGCATACCCGCTGCGTCCGATCGAGACCGCCTATTCGCCATATCCGCCGCAGTTCCACCCCGTGCCGTTCCTGTACAGGAACATGGGCTAAACTGGCCGTCAATGGCCGCAAACGATTAGACATAAGGGCTGCTCCTCCGGAGGTCGAGAGACCTGCACAGGAGCAGCCCTATCCATGTCTCCGGAAGCTCAGAAAACGCTTGCGCACATATGTCGAATTATGTAGAATCATCCGTAGCGGTCGAACAAAGCACCGGCCTAAATAATTGTAAATGCGTGTTCAAAAAGCCCGGTTTTCAGCAGCGAGAAGATTGAAAGAAGGTAGAACTGAGGAGCGGAGCGGAGTGTAAGCTACGTGGTCACCTGCAATGTTTCCGGAGGAAACATACTTCGAAAGCATCCGCTTAGTTTCGCCTGACAATGGGCCCCGCGAAAGTAATCGGAATTAGCATCGAAGCTTCACTTCACTTTCGTGGGTATCAGGAAATATTCGACGCCGAGTATGCTCCGTGGCATACTTCGTGATCAAAATCGGGCTTTTTGAACTTCCGCTAAAAGGAGATTGATTTCGTACCATGAAAAGAAGCATAGGCGTTCACGAAAGACCGCCAGCCCCGCAAAGCCTGATGCTAAGCCTTCAGCATCTGTTCGCCATGTTCGGTTCCACGGTGCTCGTGCCGAACATCCTCGGAGTGGATCCCGCGATCTGCTTGCTGATGAACGGCATCGGCACCCTGATCTACATTCTGCTCACCAAGGGCAAAATCCCGGCCTACCTCGGCTCCAGCTTCGCGTTCCTCGGTCCCGCGGGCGCCGTCATCGCCAATGAAGCGACCGGCGGCAGCTATGCAGCCGCGCTTGGCGGATTTATCGCCGTCGGCATCATTTTCACGATCATCGCCTTCATCATCCAATATACGGGGACAGGATGGCTAAACGTCGTATTCCCTCCCGCGGCCATGGGGGCGATCGTCGCAATCATCGGTCTGGAGCTCATTCCGGTAGCGGCGAAGATGGCCGGTTTTATCCCGGATACGAACGATCCCGCATGGAAGATGGATACCGACGTCGTCCTGCTGTCCGTCTCCACGATGGCCGTCACCGTGCTCGGCTCCGTGCTGTTCCGCGGCTTCATGCGCATTATCCCCATCCTGTTCGGCATCCTGTTCGGTTACGTGATGGCTTACCTTATGAGAATGACGGACTTTAGCGGATTGGACAAAGCCGGCTGGCTGCAAGCGCCGACCTTCACCCTGCCCGAGTTCCACTGGACGGCGATTATCGCCATCGCCCCGGCCGCGCTCGTCGTCATCGCCGAGCATATCGGCCACTTGATCGTAACCGGCAACATCGTCGACAAGGATCTGTCGAAGGATCCGGGCCTGCACCGCTCCATGCTGGGCAACGGCGTCTCGACCATCCTATCCGGCTTCGTCGGTTCGACGCCCAACACGACGTACGGCGAAAACATCGGCGTCCTAGCCATTACGCGGGTGTATTCCACCTTCGTCATCGGCGGCGCAGCGGTCATCGCCATCCTGCTTTCGTTCTCGGGAAAATTCTCCTCGCTCGTATCCGGCATTCCCGTGCCGGTAATGGGCGGCGTCTCGCTGCTGCTCTTCGGCGTCATCGCGGCCTCCGGCCTGCGCATGCTGGTGGAATCGAAGGTGGATTACAGCAAGCCGACCAACCTGTTCCTGACGACGGTCGTGCTGGTCGTCGGACTGAGCGGCGTCAAGCTGACGCTCGGCGACGTTTCCTTCAGCGGCATGGCGCTCGCCACGATCGTGGCGATTCTTCTCAGCCTGCTGTTCAAGCTCTTCGAAGTGCTTCGTCTGACCAATGACAACGAAGCGTCGGGGCACTAGGCTTCATCGACATAACCGCAAGCATGGAAAGGGACCATTCTTCTTCGCAAGATGAAGAAGAATGGTCCCTTCTTTTGTCGGCGAGACAATCCGTCTGCCCTCATAACTCGCCTTGCTTTCGGTAATCCGACGGCGTGCGGCCCGTCTCCTTCTTAAACAGGCGGTTGAAGGACCGATAGTTCTCAAAACCGATCGCTTCGGCGATTTCGAACGTCTTCTGGTCCGTCGTAAGCAGCAAAAGTTTGGCCTTCTCCAGCCTTAGCCGGTTCAAGTACTGAACGAAGCTTTCCCCGGTCGTTTTTTTGAACATGCTGCTGAAGTAAGGCACGCTGTAGTTGATGGATGCCGCCAATTCCTCCAGCTTGAAGGGCTCGCTCAAGTTTTCGTGAAGACGCTGAACGATCTTCGCGATGGAGGCGTCCAGCTTCCGATTGTCTCCCTGAAGCTGCTTCAGCTTGCGGAAATTGGCCACCGTCGATTCATGAGCCGAGTCGAAGGTCTGGCATTGCTCCAGCCTCTTGCGGAGCGCCGCCTCCAGATCCGCCACGCCTACGGTATCGCTTGTGAACTGGCTTAAATCCAGGAAGAGGCGCAAATACAACGATTTGATCTGCTCCGGCTCCCAGCCCTGCTCCATCGCTTGCCGCTGGAATGAGCTCCGCTCCTGCTCCAGTCCCGCCATGCTCAGATGGGATTCCAGCAACGACTGCTTGAGAACCTTGCCCCAGAAGCGCATGTATGGCTCGGGAATGCGGGCGAAGCCGTCCGATTGCCTCAAAGCTTGCCGTACCGGCTTAGACGTCTGCCTGCCATCGTAGAAGAAAGGATAGGCGTCCGAAACCAACTGCCTCAGCTCCCTCATTCCTTCCTTCATGCCTTGCGCAAAGCTTCTTAGCAAAACCAAAGCGTCCATCTTCAAATACTTGGAGAAAGCGTCCGCGACTTGCTCCAGAAACGCATCTTGCACAGGCTCGCCGGCCGTAGCGAATATCGCTACGAAACGCCCCTTGTCGAGCGCGACCACCTTATGCGGCCCCATCTCGCCAAGCAGCTCCTTGAGCACGTTGACTCCAGCGAATTGCCACAGCTTGAGCTCGCCCGGCTGGTCGATGGAGAACCGGAGCGAGCTTCGATCCAGCTCGAGCAGCAGCACGTGCGCGCGGGAATGCAGAACGGGGATCTCGGCTTGCTCCAGCGATAGCAGCCATTCGTTCTCCGCTCCCGGATTGCGGAGCATCTCCAAGAACAGATTTTGTTCGATCACGATTTCGTTGGACCGCACCTTCTGCTCCAGCTCCAGCTGCTTCTCTCTCGTCTCGTCCCGATCGG
>JAQSXN010000216.1 GCA_029256665.1 Paenibacillus sp. | reverse complement strand
GCGGCCTTTATTTCGATTTGGAGCAGCCGCTCGCCCGCGTTCTTGCCGGCATGGAACATCAAGGGATCAAGGTGGAGCGCGGGGAGCTGGAGAAGCTGGGCGGCAGCCTGGAATCCCAGCTGTCCTCGATCATGGCCGACGTCTACGCGAAGGCTGGCGCGGAATTCAATATCAATTCGCCTAAGCAGTTAGGGGAGATATTGTTCGAGAAGCTGGGATTGCCGGCAAAGAAAAAAACGAAGACCGGCTATTCCACCGACGCCGAGGTACTGGAGGAGCTCGCACCGTATCACGAAATCATCCCGCCGATTCTTCACTTCCGCCAGTTGTCCAAGCTACAATCGACGTACGTCGAAGGATTGCTGAAGGAAATTCGGGAGGAAACCGGCAAGGTTCACACGTATTACCGGCAGACGATCGCGGCTACCGGCCGCCTTAGCAGCCAGTTTCCCAACCTGCAGAACATCCCGATCCGGCTGGAGGAGGGACGTCAGATTCGCAAAGCCTTTGTTCCCGCGGAGCCGGGCTGGCATATTCTCGCGGCGGACTATTCGCAGATCGAGCTGCGCGTGTTGGCGCATATTTCCGGCGACGATAATCTTAAGGAAGCGTTCATCAACGACATGGACATTCATACCAAGACGGCGATGGACGTCTTCGGCGTCTCGGCCGATCAGGTGGACGCCAACATGCGCCGCTCGGCCAAGGCGGTCAACTTCGGCATCGTATACGGAATCAGCGATTTCGGCCTGTCGCAGAACCTTGGCATCACGCGGAAGGATGCGGGCCAGTTTATCGAACAATATTTTAACGTGTTTAAAGGCGTCAGGAAGTTCATGGACGATATCGTCGCCAGCGCCAAGCGGGACGGCTACGTGACGACGTTGCTGGATCGCCGCCGGTTCTTGCCGGAGATTAACGCTTCGAACTTCAACTTGCGTTCGTTCGCCGAGCGGACCGCGATGAACTCGCCGATTCAAGGCACGGCGGCGGATATTATCAAGCTTGCGATGGTGCAGATGGACGCGGCGATGCGGGAGCGCGGCCTCAAGAGCCGAATGCTGCTGCAGGTGCACGACGAACTTGTCTTCGAAGTGCCGGAAGACGAGCTGGAATTGATGAAGAAGCTTCTACCCGAAATCATGGAAGGCGCCTTAAAGCTGGACGTTCCGCTCAAAGCGGATGTCAGCTTCGGGTCGAATTGGTACGAGGCGAAGTAGGTTTGCAACATTTGGCATGCGGCTAATGCGGTATCCATAAGGACGGCGGCCAGCCGCATGCCGTATAATGGGCCTGAGGTGAAAAGACATGCCTGAATTGCCGGAAGTCGAAACGGTAAGACGAACGTTAATCCAATTGGTGGCGGGAAGGCGGATCGAATCCGTCACCGTCAAGCTGCCGAGAATCATACAAAGGCCGGCCGAGCCCGAACAGTTCGCGGACGCGCTGGCGGGACGTACGATCCAGACGGTCGAGCGCAGAGGGAAGTTTCTGCGGATTATCCTGGATGGTCTCGTGCTTGTATCCCACTTGCGGATGGAAGGCCGGTATGGCGTATTTCCCGCAACGGAGCAGCCGGAGCCGCATACGCATGTTCTGTTCCATCTGGATGACGGAACAGATCTGAGGTACAAGGATGTGCGCCAATTCGGCACGATGCATCTGTTCTTGCCCGGCGAAGAGCTGCGGTTGCCCCCGCTCGCCAAGCTTGGACTGGAGCCGCTTGAGGACGAGTTTACGCTAGGGGCGCTTCGGGAAAGACTGGAGCGGAGAACGACGCGCATTAAGCCATTGCTGCTCAATCAGGAGCATATCGTAGGGTTGGGCAATATTTACGTCGACGAAGCGCTTCATCAAGCGGGCATTCATCCTGAACGCAGTCCCGAGAGCCTGAGCGCGAAGGAATGGGAGAAGCTGCACGCATCCATCAGGGCCACGCTGGAACGCGCGGTCGAAGCCGGAGGTTCGTCCATCAAGTCTTATGTCAACGGGCAAGGCGAGATGGGAATGTTCCAGCATCAATTGCTCGTATACGGACGAGGAGGCGAAGCTTGCTCCTCCTGCGGAGCCGCGATTCGCAAGTTCGTTGTAGGCGGCAGAGGCACTCATATCTGCGACCATTGTCAGCCGCTTGCCCGAACGAAAACAATTTCAAAATCGATTAAACAGGCAGCATCCAAACGATAGGCTGCACCGCCTTGCAGATGACGCCTATGCACCCCGAACCGTTCGCCGCATATGATGATGTGGGTAGAACGATAGGCGAATGCCCCGTATCTAAGTACCGGTTAGCGGGCATTCGTCCTTGCGGGGAGGCGCTTCAAGTTGGTTGCACATGTATTATCTATGCTTGCGCTGGCCTTCGCCGTCAGTCTGGACGGCTTCGGAGTCGGCGTCACGTATGGGCTTAGGAAAATACGCATTCCGTTTTTGTCGGTTTTTATCATCGCCTGCTGCTCCGGCATCATTATTTGGTTGTCGATGCAGGCTGGTGACTGGCTTGGCGGCTTCGTATCGGAGACGGCGGCAAAGCTGGTCGGCGCGGGGATCCTGATCGCGGTCGGCTGCTGGGCGCTTATTCAATTAAAGAACGGCAAGCGCAACAAGGACGCGGAAGAACCGGTTGTCCAATCGTTGCAGGAGCAGCCCATTGCCGGGCCGATGACAATCTTGAAGCTGGAACTAAAGCGGTTAGGGCTCGTGATCCAAATATTAAGAAAGCCGCAAACGGCAGACGTGGACCGCTCCGGCATCATTTCGGCATCGGAGGCCGTGATGCTCGGCGTAGCCTTGTCGCTGGATGCGTTCGGAGCGGGGATCGGCGCCGCTCTGCTTGAATTGCCGGCTCTGCCGACGGCATTGCTGATCGCGGTGTCCAGCGCGGTCTTCCTGGTCAGCGGCACGCGAATCGGTCTGCGGTTCTCCGCCAAGCGAAGCATGCATGCCCTTACGGTTCTGCCGGGTATTCTATTGATAATGTTGGGTATCATGAAATTATTATGATCCGAGGTGAAACGGATGATCATTGGATTAACGGGCGGAATTGCCAGCGGCAAGAGCACGGTCGGTCGCATGTTGACCGAACGGGGCGCCAAGCTGGTTGACGCCGACGAGGTCGCGCGGGAGATCGTCCGTCCGGGCGAACCCGCGCTTGAGGCGATTGCCTCCCTGTTCGGACAAGCCGTCCTTCATCCCGACGGGACGCTTAACCGTCAAGCATTGGGCGATATCGTATTTCGCGACAAGGAGCAGCTTAGCCGGCTGGAAGCCATCACCCATCCGGCCATCAGGAAGCGAATGCAAGCGCGGATACATAGTTATGAGTCCCAGAATCCGAACGGTCTGGCGGTAGCCGACGTGCCGCTCTTGTACGAGACGAAACAGGAGGCTCTATATGAAGGCATCATGGTTGTTTATGTGCCTGCCGAGCTGCAGCTCGGGCGTCTGATGGCGCGCAGCGGCATGCCTCGAGAAGAAGCGTCGCGCAGAATTTCTCTTCAGATGGGCATGGAAGAGAAGAGAAAGCGGGCGGACTGGCTGATCGACAATAGCGGAACCTTGGAGGAGACGGAGCGCCAAGTCGACCGTTTCTGGAACAGTCAGAGGTTCGAATGAGCCGGATGAGGAAAGGAAGGCTTCGAAGAAGGCTGGTGTTGGCCGCGCTTATCGTGGTGATAGCGGTATTGTTTGTCCGATCGGATTGGCTGGCGCGCTGGATGTATCCCATCCATTACAAGGACGATATTCGCGCCAGCGCTACGAATTACGATCTGGAGCCTCATCTTGTAGCGGCGATCATTCGCGCGGAATCCAATTACGAGACGGGCAAAGAATCGAAGAAGGGCGCGCTTGGGTTGATGCAGCTGATGCCGACGACCGCGGAGTGGGTAGTGGAGAAGGCGGGTTTCCAATCGGTTAATCAGGACATGCTCATGCACAGAGCGGATGTCAGCATCGAGATCGGTTCCTGGTACCTCGGGGCGTTAAACGATCAATTCGATCATAATATGGTGGCGTCCATCGCCGCCTACAACGCGGGACCGGGCAACGTTCGGAAGTGGCTGGACGAAGGAAGCTGGGACGGAAAACTGGATTCCTCGGACCGAATTCCGTTCGGCGAGACGAGACACTATGTACAACGGGTCTTTTATTATTATAATAAGTACAAGGATTTGTATCCGGAATTTCGTTAAAGCCGACTACGACAATAGACAAGAAGCCCTGAAGGGCTCGTCGCATCTGGACAAGCACCTCCAAGACCTCTGTTATCCATACTAGCTTAATGAATCAGCATTATTTTTGGCCGGACAGGGATTGCTCGGCGATTTGGACCAGGCGCTTCGTGATGCTACCTCCGATGGAGCCTGTATCTTTCGTCGTCATGTTCCCGTAGTAGCCGTCTTGCGGAATCGCGATGCCAAGCTCTTGAGCGACCTCAAATTTCATTTGGTCCAGAGCGGCTGTCGCTTGCGGTACAACCAGGTTGTTGCTGCTGCGATTCGAGCTCATTGATGTTCACCTCCTTGCGGTTGGTAAATGTATTATGTGTCGTAATCTGAATTTCATTACAGGAAACGTATGGCAACGATTTCGGTTTGCCGCTTTCCGCGAAAGGAGGTCCATTCATGAAATGTCCATATTGCGATTATGCCGGCACGAAAGTGCTGGACTCCAGGCCCGCCAACGAAAACAAATCGATTAGACGCCGCCGCGAATGCGAGAAGTGCAGCCGACGGTTTACGACGTTCGAGATGATCGAGGAAACTCCGCTTATCGTGATCAAGAAGGATGGCAGCCGGGAAGAATTCAGCCGGGACAAAATTTTGCGAGGTCTGATACGGGCTTGCGAAAAACGTCCCGTGCCCGTCGAACGTCTGGAAGTGATCGTCTCCGAGGTGGAGAAGGAGCTGAGAACGACGGCGCATGCGGAAGTCGACAGCAGCGATATCGGCAGCATCGTCATGAACGAGCTATACCCTGTCGATGAAGTAGCCTACGTGCGCTTCGCATCCGTCTATCGACAGTTCAAGGATATCGACATGTTCATGAAAGAACTGAACAGCCTGTTGTCGAAACATCCGTTAAACGGCAGCGAGCGGAACACGTAACTTGAGATGATCGGTTCAAAAAGATCCGTTTCCCGAACAAGGGAGACGGATCTTTTTGTCTAATTACCGTTTCTTGAATATGTTTTCATGCAAACAGCTTACATTTTACATTGAATTTACACTCCGCATATACGCACTTTAAAAATGCACTCTATAATTCAATTTGTAGCCAGAAAATATAAAGGTGGAGGAATGAAATCAATGAAAAGCTTGCTTAAAGGAAAAATGTTCTCGGGGGCAGTATTGACAGTATTGACATCGGCCATGATCGTAACGGGCTGCGGCGGTAACAACGCAAACAATAACACGAGCGGTGCGGCAACTAACGCGCCTTCTAATGCTCCGACGGATGCGGCAACGCAAGCGCCTGAAACGAACGCTAGCGGAACGGTAACGCTCGCAGGCTCCACTTCCGTACAACCTTTGGCGGAAGAGCTCGGAACGGCATACATGGAAGTAAACAAAGACGCAAGAATCGAAGTAGCTGGCGGCGGATCCGGCGCAGGCGTTAAAGCGGCACAAGCGGGCACGGCCGACATCGGCATGGCTTCCCGCGCGGTCAAAGACGACGAGACGGGCATCGAGCCAATCGTAGTCGCGATCGACGGCATTGCAGTTGTTGCAAACACAGCTAACGAAGTAGAGAACCTGACTGTTGATCAAGTAAAAGGCATCTTTGCCGGCACGATCAAGAACTGGAGCGAAGTTGGCGGCAAAGACGGCGACATCGTAGTCATCAACCGCGAAGAAGGATCCGGCACGCGCGACGCTTTCGGCGAGATCGTACTTGGCGAAGAGCCGTTCGTAGCCGAGGCCATCATTCAGAACTCGACTGGCGCAGTGCGCGAAGCAGTAAGCCAAGATGTTAACGCGATTGGTTACATCTCCACGGGCGGCATGAACGATTCGGTCAAAGCGGTTAAAGTTGACGATCACGAGCCTACGGAAGAAAACATCAAATCCGGCCTTTATCCGATCCAACGTCCATTCAACTTCCTGGTTGGCGATTCCAAAGATCCTAGCGCGGTAGCACAAGCATTCATCGATTATGTTCTTAGCGAAGAAGGACAGGCAATCGTTGTGGAAAACGGTTATGTAACAGCGAAATAATTGAAATGATAAAGCAAGAAAGCAATCGCGAGGATAGCAGATCATGCGCTATCCTCCGCGCTTGTTATAGAGGTTGTTTCATATTGACAGCTGCGTCGTGGGGGGATTGGCGTTGAGTAGAATCCTGGAAGAAAAAATCGTAAAAACCTTTTTGTTCATAACTGCCTTTACTGCGGTATTCAGCGTTTTGTTAATCGGCGTGTTTATCTTTATCGAAGGTATGCCTATATTCTTTAAATACGGAATCGTTGATGTGTTATTCGGAAGCGTCTGGAATCCTACGAATCAGGTATACGGCATCTGGCCGATGATCGTAGGCACCATATACGTTACATTTGTGGCTATTCTGATTGGCGCGCCGATGGGCGTGGGAGTAGCCGTCTATCTTGTGGAAATTGCCCATGTACGAATATCCCGGATTATTATTCCAGCCGTCGAGCTGCTGGCAGGAATTCCATCCGTCGTATACGGCCTGTTCGGAATGTTCGCCGTTCGAGGCGTCATCTCGAGTCTGGAGCGGGGGCCCTTAGCAGATTATTTGCCATCCAACTATCAAACGGGTTATTCCATCCTGACGGCCGCCATTATATTGGCTATCATGATATTGCCAACGATTATCAACATCTCGCTTGATGCCCTGAA
>JAQSXN010000215.1 GCA_029256665.1 Paenibacillus sp. | reverse complement strand
TTGTTCCCGCCGCTCGCCGACGGATATTATGCTCTGCGAGTAGGCGGCGCCGCGAGAGTGGACGGCCGCTCCTTGCGGGATGCGCTCATTCGTTCCGCCATGAAGCTTGGCGCGAAGTACCTGGAAGGCGATGCTCGACTGCAATATGCCGACGGCAATCGGGTCACCGGCGTCAACGTGGAAGGTACGTTTATAGCCTCGGACAAGGTCATGGTTTGTGCCGGCGCTTGGGCAGGCTCGTTGTTGCAGCCGCTTGGCGTAAGCATGCCAATCAGACGCCAAAAGGCGCAAATCGCCCATCTGCGGGTGAAAGATGTCCATCTTACCGGCGGGTGGCCTGTCATTATGCCGCCGTCCGATCAGTATTTGTTAGCCTTTGAACATGGCCGGATCGTGGTAGGCGCAACGCACGAAGACGTTGCTGAGGATGACGACGATACGAGAGTAACGGCGGGAGGCATGCAGGAGCTGCTGAACAAGGCGTTGCTTGCCGCGCCGGGACTTGCAGGCGCGGAACTTACGGAGACGAGAGTCGGCTTCCGGCCGTTCACTCCGGGTTTCCTGCCCGTTTTCGGAGCGATTCCCGGCTGGGAAGGCCTGCTTGCCGTCAACGGGCTAGGCGCATCCGGCCTAACGGTTGGCCCTTACTTGGGCAAACAACTGGCTCTGTTCGCTCTCGGTCAAGCGATGGATATCAATCCCGCCGATTACGACATATCAATGGCTTTGGTGCCATGAACACAGGGAAAGCTGATTGGAGGCATGGCAAGGCTTTATGAAATTTCATATCCAGTCGCTCCATCTGCCCTTCAATCACGCCTTCGTATATGAAATTTCATATCCAGTCGCACCATCTGCCGTTTAAGCATTCAAACAAAAGCAGCCCCTCCTGTCATCCTCAGATGACAGGAGGGGCTGCCCCTTTGCTCCGCTTATATTATCAAGCTGCTGATCGCGAACGCGAATCCGAGATAAACCGAGAACAACATAATGCCAACCGCGACGTTGCCCTTGACCAGTTGATCGGATACCTTAAAGCCCGGCGTCAACCAATCGAAGATCAGATAAGCGGCTAAGAGACACACATATCCGATCGCGAACCACATCATCATAAAGAAGATGTTGGAGTTCGTGTACGCCGCAACCCCTAGGATAATCGCCGTCGAGATAAATTTACCGCCCAGAGCGAGACCGACGGCCACATTCCCTTTCTTCAGCTCCTCCATATCCTTGAACGGCGTAATCCAGTTAAACACGATCATGCCAATCAGTTGAAGTAGAATTATGACTGCAACGCTAACGACAATATTTAAGAAAACCGTCAATTCGCCCACCCCCTAAATTTGGCATATGCCAGATCGTAATCCGCGAAATCATGCACTTCTTCCAAATAAACGTTCACTGTCTTCTGTTTCGAGAACTCTCCATAACGTTTCTCGTCGATCGGCTGCTTCATCCGATTGCCCGTTGGCAGCTCGACGACGGCGAAGTTACGCGTCTCCCCTTTGAATTCCGTCTTGTATACGCCGACGAGATCGACTTCCGTCGTAAGCAGCAGCTTCAAATTGTTCATGTCGGCCACGGCCGACTTCTCGTCTTTGAACGTCTTGATCACGCGCCAAGCGGACAAGCGGATCTCGTTGCGCTTCTGCGCATCGGTACTGATCTCGGCGTCCATGAACTGGAGGGCCCAAACTTTGTCGCCCGTCGCGTAGTTGTTATCGTTAGGCATAAGCGTATTGTCGGGCAGTATCGTCATATCGCTTCCGATCAGATCGCCTACCGTCCCTTCGACGATCTTATAATCCCAAGGCACTTGCGACACATCGCTGACGGTCGTTGACGTACCGGAACCGGAACTGAATACCGATTGCGTATTCGAAGAACAGCCCGTCAAGGCAAGCAAAAGCGCTAGCGCGGGTACGATCATCCATCTTCCAATCCCCGCCATGCCGCGCCGTTTATTCTTCACGTATAGCTCTGTCATCTATTTCACTCCTATCGGGATAAAGTGGCTGGTGTTGCCCGTGATGGGGCCGCCTCCCCGTCCAAGCATGCCGCAGGGCTCGCCGTTAATGACGAACATGCCGGTCAAGAGATGCAGCTCCCCGCGCGATGTTTCGACGCGGGCCAGCTTAGCCCGCTTCTGGTACACCGTCGGGAACAACACGCTTGTATCGTAACCGTCCTGATCTTCGATTTCGAGTCCGCCGGCATCGTCGAACAGCCGCACGGAACCGCCCTCCCGGCCGAACATCGACTTGGAGACGTAGCTGCCGTCGAAGACGGGTTTGTTATACGTCGGCAGGACATAACGGCCAATCGCCGTACGTTCTTCTTCGTCGAACAATTGCCCCAGCTCGTAGAGACCCCATACAACGGCCATCAAACCTTTGGTCTGGAGCAGAATGGCGGGAGGCAAGTTAAACAACGACAGGTTGCCGCTCTCGATGGCATATGCCAAGGCGTCGCCGCCTTCGTCTACTGCCATCCATTCTTTGGGATACAGCGCGAACATCCGCTTGATGACGCGTCCTTCTCCGTCCTTGAGCTCGCCTTCGTCCACGTACAGCTCCAAGCAATCTCTGCACTCGATGTCCAGTCCGCTATGCCGAACCAACGCCTCGATCGTGCCGGAATCCTCCAGATGCTCGCCGTACGCCACGCATGCAGCCGTGTCAGGACGCTCCGCGCCCCATGCCGCGGCGACGCGTTCGCCCATGCCGGTGTTCGGAGAGTATATTCCGGCGCCTTCGCATAACCACGGCGTGGCGATGGAAGCCTCGACGTAGCCGGTCGGCGTATCGGCATTAAGCTCTAGCAGCTTAATGGTGCCGTCTTGATCGATGGCGAAGTCGAACCTCGCATAACGGCTAATTAGACCCGGTTCGGGCAAAGGCGTGCCGTCCACCATTTCCCACAAAATCGGCGGGATGCCGATCAATTCGTAGACGCCGTGATTGCCATGAATATGACGAACCGCTTTGTCAAACACGCGCCATAACGCGACGGACGCGCTCTGCAGCTCGTCGTATACGTCCCGATCCAGCGCCGCGACCTGGTCGATCCAATACGGTTCCTCTTCGAGGTCCGCCCAGCCGAAACCAAGCTGCCTCAAAGCTTCGACGCGGCTGGCGCGATCCGGATGCGGCTGCGAGACGATCTCGAACGCCTGCTTCGTCATCCGCCGAACCCGCTGCTCTTGCTGCCGCTCGATACGCTGCTCTTGGAGCCCGAGGAGCTTAGGCTGCTCGACGTGCCTCCGATGCCGCCAGGCGACGATGAAGTCGATCTGCGGGTAATCGTGCCCGCCGTGCTGGACGTCTTCGGTTTCACCGACGTACCCGCTACTTGTTTGTTTTGGAACATGTCGCTTGTGTACGTCTTAGGCGTATATCGGGTCTTGTTGGTCGAATAATAAGCCGGACGATTCTTATAGTAGCCGGATGACGAGTAGCTGCCGCCGTTATTGAACAACAGATGGTATAAGAGCATATCGTCCCAGCCGAAGCCGGAACCGTAATGATGGATGACCGTCGGCGAGCTTCCGCCGCTGCTCGAAGCGACAGGCTCCTCTTCCTCCTCTTCATCAAGCGGAGGCAGTGGCAGACTCCAATCTATCGTGGCGTCAAAATATTGCTTGACCTCCTCCGAAGACCAAGATACCAACTTGGGCTTCTCTTCACCCGTCGTCGCGCTCGATGCGGATGCTGCGCCAGCGCCGAGCACGGAGCTAGCCAATAACGCGATGCCCAGCGATGTGGACAATACTTTAACGGGCTTGCCTTCGGATGTGAACAAACGCGGGACTCCCGGCGCTGGTTTGGCTTGTGGCTGTTGTTTCTCTTCGTTGGTCAAGATGACTCATCCTCCTTCATGCGATGTATATAATAAGCGGATTAGGACTGCATCGGAACGAGCAGCAGCTCCAGGCTGCCAAGATCCACGTTCAGCCTGCCTTCGATCGTTTCATATTCCCGATCTCCCACTACGATATAATTGACATGCTCGAGGGCGGCGACCATATTCATCGACCAAACTCTCTCCTCGATCTTGCGAAGCTCGCCTGTGGCGGTTTTCTCCATTAATACCACGTTAATGCCTTGTTCCACTAGAGTGGCCCCCTTCGAATGTTGCTCATGCGATTATGATTATACCTTATTACGGGATGAACTTGCAGATGTTTCGCCCGGCAGGAAGAAATTGTTGGATGCCCCTAACAAACGCCACAGTCCGCATCGTGCAAGGTGAAACGGCTGTCGCCGTCCTTAAAACTCATTCTTGCATTCGGAAAGGGGAAAAGGGAATATTAAACGTGTAGCAGCCGCGTGTTTCGTTTCAAAGGAGGAGGGAACTGACGGTGAAAGTTGTCCTCATTTTAATGGTGTTTATATTCAGTTTGGCAGGTTGTTCTGATTCGCAAAGTGTCAAAATATCAGACAAGAATGGCACTGTGGCAAAAGATTATTTGGAATCCAAGGGCTATAAGGTCGCTTCATATGAAGGCGCTAGCGAAGCCTATATATTAACGAAAGAAAAGCTAATGAAATTACCGTATTCCAATTAATGGGGGCTGCAAAGCGAAGACCCAAGTAAGTATCTGGGTAAAGAAGTTAGTGAGCAAAAGTTCGTAGTAACAAATCATCCATTAGATCATTGGAAATCAACAAGCGTAAAACCAGCATATATCGTAAAATCCAAAGGGAAAACGACAATTTGGATTTATATCGTGGATAATCAAGCAGTGGGCGGACATTCTTATCCAGTAATCGACCAGACAATGATGGGTGGAGTATGGTCATTAGATGGAAGAACACTTGAAGAAGTGCATTCCATTAGTTATAAAGATTGGTCAAAGCAATGGAGAGCAAAGTTTGGTAACTGATGGTTTGTTACTAATCGCAACTTATAACACGAATTAAGTTAGCCGCCTTTCACCATTTAAAAAGCGCCCTACCCGTTATCATCCGGGTTTGAGCGCCTTCTAAATAAACTATGAGATCAGGGTTGCTTATCTCCTTCCCGCACCTCCACTACGATGCTATCCATCAACCGTCCCCCGATAAAAGGCAGCAGCCGCCATATGCCCGGCTCGGGCAACGTCATCATGGTTGGCGTCGCGCCGTCGGCCCCGTTCAGAGGACCTCCGAACCGCAGGCCCGAAATGACAGAAATCAACTGCTTCGACCCCTGCTTGACCGCCATTACCTGAAAGGTTCCATCCAGCTCATCCGGTTCTCCCCAGACATGCCACATGTATTTGTTAGGATGCTTCGCGATAAATCCTGCGTCGATGAAGCCTATAACTCCCTCGATTCCCGTCATGGCGTAATCGCCGGAATGAAATGTCGGGCTTGGCTCCCAATCCGGCTCTCCGACGTCCAATACCACGCTCGCGTACGGCGTACCGTTCAGTTTCACTTCGTACCGCCATAATCCTCCGAAGGGGAGCGCGCATTGCACGATGTAACGCTCCCAGCTTGTCTCCGCATAAAGCTGCTCATCCATGCTAACTAGCGGAACCGCAACGAAGCGCTGGCCGGTTTCCAGATGCACGGCATCTATGGCTAGCTTTTTACCGATGAACTTCTTCTTGGTTGGATTGGCAAAATGAAAAAGATAACCGTACGTTTTGCCCGCCTTTAGCTCCGGATCGGGAAAAACCTGAAGCAGCAGCTCGCCTTTGTTGTAATAAGCATGGTTCGGCACTGTCGTCATCGTCTTATCGATTCGTTCTGCAAGATCCGTGCCGTAGAGCATACCGAACCCGATCAGCACGCCGGCCAAACAAGCGAGCGCGGATAACCGGCGGGATCGCCGCCCGCGAGTTTTCTTCCCAATCCGGGAACGGATAACCCGTTTGTGCGAATCGTCAAAATGGCGGCTATACAGCGGAGCGTCTTTTAACGCTTTTATCCAGGACTCATCCTCCCGACTCATGATTCGTCCTCCTCTCCGGCGCGATTCAGCAGCTTCGCCATGCTTCGCTTGGCCCTCGCAAGCCGCGACTTTACCGTTCCTTCCGCTATTCCTAGCGCTACGGCCATTTCTTTCATCGACATATCGTAATGGTAGGCCATGAGCAGTACCTCGCGATGTTTGGGCCTTAGCCTGAAGACCGTCCGCCACACGCGTCCGGCATCCATGCGGCCGATGACGACTTCCTCAGCCGAAACGGCGAATCCCTTTATATTTTCGTTTAACTCTCGAATATCCGTCGTTTGGACTCTGCGGAAGAAAGCGCCGCGCAGGACGCGCATGGATTTGTTTCGGGCTATTCCGAATAACCAGCTCCTTATGTTCGATTCCCCGCGGAAATCGTACATCCGGTCGTAGGCGACGATAAACGTTTCCTGCGCGATATCGTCGGCCGCATCACGTCTGCGCGTGAGATAGTATGCGAAGCGCCATACATCCTCTCCGTACTTGCTCATAAGCTCTTCCAGCACCTCCGCCCGATCGAAGCCCGGCGCCAAGTAACGCATATAATGTGCATCCACCGCATCACCTCCCCTCTATGAGTTCCATCAAACGCGAATTAAGTTCCATTTTATACGAGGACGAAGGGGGTATGTTTAAAATAAAGCCCGCCCGTTTAACAATGATGAAAAAGCAAACGTTAAGGGGGCGTAGGGATGACGCTGCGACAACATATATGGTTTAGGCGGCTGGCCGGCGCGATACTGGTCTTGCTCTTGCTGTATTTGGTCCACTTAAATCGGGGGCTGCTCGCCCCGATCCGCACCATTCTTTCCACATTGTTTTTCCCGTTCGCGGCGGCCGCGGTGCTCTATTATTTGCTGCGGCCGATCGTAACGCTGCTGGAACGGCAAAAAGTACCGCGCGCGTTCGCGGTACTTCTC
>JAQSXN010000214.1 GCA_029256665.1 Paenibacillus sp. | reverse complement strand
TTCTCGGCATTCCCGTAATCGTTGCGGAACACCATGACGTATTGGCCATTGTATTTGCAGACGCCGGCATTGAAAACGAGCGCTGGCCGATAGGGAACTTGTTCCGGCGTCAAAATCGGATTATTTGCGGATCGGCGCACCAACGAGCTGGATGCCAACGGTCCGATGCTTATAGGCAATGTCATCGCATTCATGTTCGGCTCATCTCCTAACCTTTGACTGAACCCGCGGTTACCTGCATGAAGGTTTTATTCGCGAGGATGAAAGCAAGCAACAGGGGCAAAATCGACAAGCACGCGCCGGCCATCATGATGTGGGTCTGCGCGGCCGCGGACGATCCGTAACGCAGCGCGGCAAGTCCGACGGTGAGTACCTGGTTTTCCGGATTGTTCATCGTAAACACCTGCGGCATAATAAAGTCGTTCCATGCAGTCCGGAAAGTGAATAGTCCGGCGACTCCAAGGCCCGGAACGAGCAACGGAAGGACGATCGATCGGTACGTTCGGAAGAAACTTGCTCCATCGATCATGGCCGCCTCGTCCAGGTCGCGCGGAATTGACTTTATAAAACTAAGCAGCATGAAGAATACCGCGGCATGAGCGCTGATCAGAATCAGGACGACTCCCCACAGCGACGTATGAAGCTTCAGCTTGATCATGAGCTCGAATTGCGGACGCAGGACGACGGCGCCGATCGTGACGAACATCGTGGCTGCCTGAAGACTGACGAACAGCTTCTTCCCAGGAAAATCAAGCCGGTTGACCGCGAATGCCGCCATTGAGACTATCAGCAGCGTTCCTAGAGTGCTCGAGACCGAGATGAACATGCTGTTCCAGGAATAACGGGCGAATCGGGCTTCCTTCCAGGCATAAGCGTAATTCGAGAATAGCCAATCTTTCGGAAAAATCGTGCCGCCGGTCGTAATTTCCGCATTGGATTTCACGGAGCCAAGAAAAGCCAGAACGATCGGAAACAGAGTTAGAAGGACAATGAGGATCAGGAACGTCCATAGCGCGATACGCGAAATCATTTTTGGCATGCCGGTCCCTCCTAGTGCACGTCGTTCAATTTCTTGGATGCGTAGAAATAAACCACAGTAATCAAGCTCACGATCACCGCGCTGGTGAAGCCGACCGCGCTGCCGTAGCCGATCTGCTGTTCGACCACTGCGCCCATCGAGACCGGGAACAGAAGCTTATACACGTAGAGGAACATGACTTCCGTCGATCCGAACGGACCGCCCTCGGTCAATACCATGATGCTCTCGTAGCCTTTCAAAGCGGTAATGATCGCCAGCATCAGGATCATTTGGATGACCGGGCCGAGCATAGGGACAGTGATATATCGGAACTGCTGCACGGGACTTGCTCCGTCCAGCGACGCGCTTTCGTAGAGATCCTCGGGAATGCTTTGCAGCCCGGCCATAAACAGCAGCATGTAGTTACCTACCGCACTCCAAACCGCGATGAGAATGACCGTCATCATCGCGTGGTCCGGCCCGAGCCAATCGACGGCTTCGGATACAATACCGTATTTGATCAACAGTTGGTTCAGAATTCCGTTATAGGAGTTAAAAATAATGAAGAAGATGATCGCCATGACGGCGGCACTGATGATCGTGGGCATGAAGATTAAAGCCCTCAAGAAATTCCTGCCTCTTAGCTTTCGGTTCAGGATTACGGCCAGGAGCAAGGACAGCGGGAGCGTGAGCAGAATCTTCCCGCCGGCGTACACGAACGTGTTCTGAACCGAGTTCCAGAACATGTCGTCGCGGAAGAGACGTTCGAAATTGCCTAGCCCCACATAACGAGCCACGCCATACCCTTTGTAATCGTAGAACATATATCGGAACGCCCACAGGATCGGGTAGACACCTAGCACGAGAGTGAAGATAAGGCTGGGTAAGGTAAACATATAGCCGTTCAAATAACGTTGAGCGCGGTTCATAGTTGCTTCACCCCTATCGGTGGTTTGAAGAAGGGGAACCACTGAGGGTTCCCCTGTCCCTAGCTTATCAATGGATTATTTCGCGAACGTACCTTGCAGCTTGGCCGGATCGAAGTCCGGGCTGGCGTTAATTTTCACGTCGCCGTTCACTCTGGCCTTATCCAAAGCGGTGTTGTAGCGATCGTTCAATTGCTTGACGAGCGCGTCGAAGTCTCCACCCTTCACGACGTACTTCCAGAACTCCGTCCAGTTATCCGAGCCTTCGATCGTCACGGTAGGAGCGAGCGGCCAGACGCCGTCGTACTTGGTCGGCAGGAAGCCTTCGATGCCTTCGATTTGCGGAGGTGCCGCCGATGCCGCAATGTGGGGAACCATGGAGATCCCGAAGCCTTGCTCATGGTAAGGCTTCAATACATCGTCGCCGTACATGTACTGCATGAACTTCCAGGCCGCGTCTTTGTTCTTGGATTGGTTGCTCATGACCAGCCACTGTCCTCCCAGGAAGCCGGAGGCGCCGTTGATGTTGCCGTCGATCGTCGGAGGCGGTGCAGCCGCCCACTGGATCTTCGCGGGGAATTGGTTTTTGTACACGCCCGGTTCGGAGGAGAAGCTCAGGTACATGCCGATTTTGCCTTCGGCGAATTGCGCGCGGAGCGGGTCGATATCCAGCGATTCAACGCCAGGAAGCATGCTGCCATCATCCTTGATTTGCTTGAACGCGTTGATGATTTCCTTAAAGTTGCTAAAGTCGTATTTGCCGGTTTTGTGATCGTATCCGAATCCGCCGTAGCCGCTCATTTCGGCAATTACGCGCGCGGAGCGTCCAAAAGCACTGCCCGGGTTTTTGAAGTTTTGCGCGAAGCCGTATGCGCCGTCGGCCTTGCCGACCTCGGTGATCTTCTTGGCGGCTTCCACCATCTCGGCCAGCGTGGTCGGTGGGGTAGCGATGCCCGCTTTTTGGAACAAATCTACGTTGTACACCAGTCGCATCGTCGCACCGAAGTTAGGCAGGCTATACCTTTTGCCGTCGAAGGTGTTGAAATTCTCGATTTCCGGGAATTGCGAGGCGTCCGTCAAATATCCGTCGATCGGCTCCAGGTAACCTTTCTTGTAGTACGTCTGAATCGTGTTCTCCTTCGCCCGGAACACGTCCGGCGCTTGGGCGCTGACGAAGGAAATATCGATCGCTTGGTCGTACTCATCGGTTTTCACGACGAGCTCGACTTCGATGTTATAGTCGTTTGTCTGGTTGAAATTGTCGACCACTTGCTTGATGTAGTCGGCATCATGGCGGTCATTCGTCCAGTAGGAGATTTTTGTCTTCTCCGCAGGCTCCTTGCTGGCTTCGTTGTCCGTGGAAGCTGAGCTCGCCGGTGCGCTCGATTGGGCGCCAGAGGTAGCGGGCTCATTATTGTTGCTGCCGCAAGCGGCAAGCGACACCATGACGGCGGTACACAAGGCTAAAATCGACAATTTCTTTTTCATTCGATAATCGTCCCCTTCATTCGTGATTGTTGTCTGTTGCACTTTCAGTGTAAAGGGATCGCCGCGGGGACATAATGGGTCATTCCAGATATGATGGGCAGAAAACCGCATGTCTTTCTCAGGATCGGTTCTGATAGAATTCTTTGAATTCGCTGGGCGTCATGCCTGTATGCTTCTTGAACACGTCGCTGAAGTACCGGCGATGCTCGTATCCGAGCTCTATGGCGATATCCTGGACAGGAACGTTCTGAATTAGCATCTTCTTGGCCTTCTCCAGGCGTTCCTGCGTGACGTATTGGTTAAAGGTGGTGCCCGTTTCTTTCTTGAAGAGATTGGCGAAATAGCCGCCGCTTAGACTGACTGCCCTTGCGCACCTGTCAATCGATAGATCGTCTCCCAGATGCTCGTGGATGAACTCGAGCGCCTTGCGGATAACCTTCTGGGATTCGTTCTGCCGATCGCTCAGGATCAGCCGGCAGCCTTCCGCCGCCAGTTCGGTCAGGTTCTCGGACAAATGGTGCAGCGTCAGAGAGGACCCGGAACGCACGGCGCGAATCCGGTCTTCGATGGCGGCAAGCCGCTCGGCGGGCAGTGCTTCGAGCAGCGTCCGGTAAATCACTGAAGCCCACACAATGAATATGCCGGCTACTTGTTCGGGGTCAGGGTAAGGTCGTATTTCCTTCAGCTCGTCAACCAGCTTATGCAAGGTGTCCAGCGCAATCTCTCGATTCCCGGATCGAAGGGAGAAGACGAGGGATTCCTCCAGATGGAACGCGTAAGCGGGGCGGATCGCCTGCTTCTGGGAGACCGCGTCGTAATGGAAGACGGCATTGCCGCCCGTATAGAAGTGGTAGGATAATGCCGTTCTCGCTTGACGGTACGATTCGGGCAAATCGGTGAGCGCCGCCGCCGGGTTTCCGACACCGATCGACACGGTGAATTTGGTGTAGCGCGCGACATGGGCGCAACAGGTTTCCGCAGTCCGCAGCCCCACTGACGGATCGGCGGAATGCACGATGATCAGGAATCTCCGCGGCGCCACGCGGAATACCGTTCCCTTGGCATGCTCCCGAACGGTTTCCTCGAGGATGTTCTGCAGCGAGAACCGGATAAGCTCGATTTCCTGTACCGGCAGATCGGAGTACTTGTTGCCGTAATCGTCGATCTCCGCCGTAATAACAGTCAAGTCGCGAGGCGGAATATTCAGTTCCATGAACCCCCAAAGTTCCAACGTCTTCCGCTCGGATGCGGGATGCTCGAGCAGCATGTTCAGGTACTCCTGCCGAAGCATGGGCAAACTGGCCTTCACCTGCTTCCGCAGTTGCTCCAGATCTGCCTTGCTGCGTTGCTGCAGCTCCCACGAATCCTTGGCTTTCACTACGACATTCAGGATTTCCTCCACGGTGAAAGGCTTCTTGATGAAGTCGAAGGCCCCTATGCTCACGGCTTTCCTCGCATATTCGAAGTCCGTATACCCGCTAAGAATGATGACCTTGCAGTCCGGCAGCGTCTCCAGGATACGCTCCGTCATCGCGAGACCGTCCAACTTCGGCATCCGGATGTCCGTCAGGATAATGTCGGGTCGAATCCGCTCGATTAATTCCATTCCTTCCATGCCGTCACCGGCCGTGCCCGTTACCTCGATGCCGTGTTGCTCCCAGGGAATTTTCGTCGCGATCATCTGGACGACGCTTCGGATATCGTCAATTACGATCAGTTTTGCTTTCGTCGATCCCATATGTCCCAGTTCCCCTTTCTAATGGTATCCGGATTCGCACGCTGGTGCCCTTGCCCGGATCGCTTCGGATCGTCAGTTCGGCAAGTTGATTATAATAGAGCGTCAGGCGATCGCGGATGTTGCGCAGGGCATACCCGGATGAAGATTTGGTATCGGGAGGCTGGTCAGCTTCCGCCAATTCATCCGCATCGAAGCCGTCTCCGTTGTCGGCGACTTCCAGGTAGAGGAAATCCCCGTCCGCGTTAATATCGATGCGAATGAACCCGCCCTCCGTACGGTTTTTAAACCCATGAAGGATGCTATTCTCGACGAGAGGCTGGAGAATCAGCTTCAGGACAGGGACGTCATCCGGAATTTCCGGATCCTTATAGACAATGGAGTCGAACAATGTCTCGTAGCAATTTTGCTGGATGACCAGATACTTGGCCGCGTGCTCCAGTTCGGCGCCGAGCGTCGTTACGTCCTCGCCGTTGTTCAAGCCCAGCCGGAACATTTCGGAGAGGGCGATGATCATTTCGTTCACCCGTTCGTTCTCGCCTAAGACTGATTTGCAATAGACGGTATGAAGAGCATTGTAAAAGAAATGGGGGTCGATCTGCGCTGTCAACGCTTTCATCTCCGCCTTGCGCTTGGACTGCTCGCTCCGCTGAACGTCGCCGATCTGCCGTTCGATCCGGTCGAGCATCCGGTTGAAGGTGAAGCCCGCTTGACTGACCTCGTCGTTGTACCGGCTGCGGTAGCGGACGCCGAGATCGTCCGTCGTTTCCACGCGCGACATTAGCCGGCTCAGCTTCGTCAGCGGCTTGGACAGTAATCGAGCCATGATGTTCGATAGAATCAGAGCGACGAGGATACAGATGCTCATGATAGAGATGGCCGTCCATTTGATCGCGTCGACCTGTCCGAGAATCTTCTCTTTCGATTGAAGCCGGTAGACGACCCAATCCTCCACGACCTGAGACTGGTAATAGTTTACAAGATAGCGTGTGTTTCCGCCGACGTACTCGAACTGGCCGTCGTTCATCTCACCTGCAGGATCCGAGCGTTGCTTGGCCGCTTGGAGGTCCCCGAAATCCAGTTCTTCGACCAGGTCGCCGGATAGGCTGGAAGCCATTACCGAACGTCCGGACGAATTCAAGACCAGAATCTGTCCGGACGAGGCGGATAGATTCTGTTTCAGGAGCGACATCATCTCTTTCTCTTTGATATTGAGCAGGAGGTACATGTCGCTGGTAGGAGGATTAGTCACCGCCTCCATGACCAACGTCAGCACGCGGTTCTGGCCGGAAAAGTACGGGTCGGCATGGCCCTCGAGCCAGATGGCCCGCCGGTCTTTCTTCATTTCTTGGTAAATGGAGGTGTCGAAGAAGGAATAATCTCGCAGCCTCGTCGAACTAGTGGGGTAGAAATCCCCGATCGGAGTCGCGAGAAGGATGCTCTGGATGATTTTCTCGTTAAACAGCAACTGAGAGAATACCCTCTGCATCTCGGTCAGGTAACTGTAATATTGTTTATTGTCCCGATCGATGCTGGCCTTTGTCACGTTTTCGAAGGAGTTGCTCATCATGAGGGACATCGTGGATACGGCGATTTTCTGCAGCTTCTCGTCGAAGATTTGTCCCGACTTGTTGACGGTATCCTGACTCAGCTTCATGGCGTTCTCCTGAAGTTTGTCCGCCGCGATATGATAGGA
>JAQSXN010000213.1 GCA_029256665.1 Paenibacillus sp. | reverse complement strand
AGCACAAGAGCGTATGCTTCCGATGCTGCGTTTTTTTCAAAAACGCTGTAGAAGATTGGATGAAGCTAGAAACTGAGTAGCGGAGCGTAGCAGATCTACGTGAGCACCTCAACGGATGGTTCGGCATACTCGGGCCCCGCGAAAGTAATGTATAAACTTTTATCGAAGTAAATCAGGAAGCATGACCGCGTTTAGATGAAGTTTAGACGCCGATCGAGCTTCCTCGATGCGGACGGAATTGGCATCGAAGCTCCCCATCACTTTCGTGGGTATCAGGAAATATTCGATGACGAGTACGCTCCTAGGATTTCTTCGTAATGGGAAGCGGACTTTTTGAACAACCTCATAAAGCGATCGACACGAATCTTCAATGGATTAAGGGTGACGCCGATGTACAAAGTATTGGTTATTGAAGATGACGTAATGATGAGCAACATGCTGTCCATGTATCTGTCCGAAGAAGGTTACCAAGTCAGCCAGGCGTTTCGCGGCGACGAAGGGCTTCGGCATGCAGCCGGCTTCATGCCCGATCTTATTCTTCTTGACCTGATTCTGCCCGATCTGGACGGAATCGAGGTATGTATGGAGATTCGCAAAACTTCCACCGTGCCCATTATGATCCTATCGATGAAGAGCGAAGTATCCGAGAGGGTTCAGGCGCTAAAGTCGGGAGCGGACGACTATTTGTGCAAGCCGTTCAGCATGCATGAGCTGACCGCCCGGGCGGAAGCGCTGATCCGCCGTTCGAATGTGATCTATGGCGATGCGGCAGCTACCGCAGCCGCCGCGGCGGAGACGGTCTCGCCGATAGAGGAAGAGCTGATTCAGCTCGATGTGGAGAGAAGGCTGCTGTTAGTTCGCGGCCAGCTGGTGGAAACGACGTTCTCGGAGTACGAATTGATGAAGCTGTTCTTGGCGCACCCCGGGAAGGTGTTTAGCCGAGAAGAACTGATTAATGCCATTCGCGGATTCGATTCCTTCGTAACGGATCGGGCCATCGACGTACATATCGTCAATCTGAGGAAAAAGATCGAGCTTAATCCCAAGGAGCCGAAGCTTATTCGGACCGTATGGGGATTCGGCTACAAGTACACGGCACAGGCCGCCAACTAGCATTGCGTTAGTTCTGGAAACACGCATGACCGGACGCCGAGAACCGCCGATCAAGCTCCCATGGAGCTTGACCGGCGGTTCTTTTCGTTGCGAAGGCGCTCTCGCATTCTAACAATCTTCTAAAACGCAGGTCCGTATATTCCTAATATTTCTGTGAGACTATGGTCTCAGCGATAATGAGGTACGAGGATAACGAGGGGGATTGTAAATGGGTAGTTCTACGCAATTGTTGACCAGGAAGGAAGCGTATGCGTTAGTCGAGCTTAGTCTCCAGCAGGCTCGGGCGGCAGGCAAACGATTATTGGTCGCGATTGTAGAATTCGATCGGTTCTATCGCGTAATGGATACGAAAGGCACGGAATTCAGCGATGCGGTAATGGATAACATGATAAACAGACTCGAAGAGACCGGCAAGCTGTTGTCAGGCGTTAAGCCGCCCGTTCTATGCAATTGGGGAAGCCACTCCTTCCTCTGCATTCTGCAAGAGTCCGAGGCGGCGGATTTGTGCTGGAATGCGGTAGATGCCATTAAATATTCGGTGGAATGCCCGGTATCGGAAGGCGGTACGGAGCTTTATCTCACCTCGAGCATCGGAGCCTGTTATTATCCGCAAGACGGCTTTACGGGCGATACCTTGATCTGCAGGGCGGAATCCGCGCTCCAAATGTCGAAGGACGGCGGAGGCAACCGCATCTCCTTCTATCGTTCGGAGGATACGGACCGCATGTACCGTCGGCTCTCGATCGAGACGGGCCTAAGGCCGGCTCTGTACCAGCGTCAATTCCATCTGAGCTATCAGCCGATCTACAAGCTGTCGGACGGGCGTCTGAAGGGACTGGAGGCGCTTCTGCGCTGGAATCATCCGCAGCTCGGAGCGATCTCGCCTAACGAATTTATCCCCATCGCCGAGCATAACGGATTAATCGCTCCCATCGGGGAGTGGGTGCTTCGGGAAAGCTGCAAGATGCTGGCCAAGATCCGCAAATGCGGACTCCGCGACTTGCGGATGTCGATCAATATTTCGCCGCTGCAGCTGCATGATCCGGCTTTTACCTCGACAGTGCTTGGCGTGCTCGAAGAGAACGGAATGGAGCCGGGCTCCGTCGAGCTGGAGATTACGGAGCACTATCTCTTTAACGCCTCCGGGACGGCGGTCGCTTCACTGAGCCGGCTGCGGGCGGCGGGCGTACGGATCGCGCTCGACGATTTCGGCACGGGCTACTCCTCGTTCAGCAACTTAAAGCAACTTCCGATCCATTGCTTGAAGATCGACAAAAGTTTTATCGAGAAGATTGACTTGGACGGTCCGGAGCGGCACATCGTGGAATCCATAATCGGGCTGGTGCATAAGCTCGGCATCGAGGTAGTGGCCGAAGGCGTGGAGTACGAAGGACAATATCGATTGCTGAAGGATTGGGGCTGCGATTACGTCCAAGGCTACTTGCTTGGCAAACCGATGGAGCCGACGGTAATGGATACGACGATGTTTCGCGGGTCGCCCCAAGAGGATCGGGAGGAAGAAGAGGTTCGGCTGCAGGACGAAGCGCATCGGTAAAGCGATGTGGTCCTGTAACGGCACACAGGCAACCGAAATCCCCCTCGCGGTTGCTTGTTTTGCCTTGTCATAAGACGCCAAAAAACCTCTCAAGCCGAAACGTTGCCGGTTGAAAGGTTTTCGTTGAACATGGGGGTCTCGGAAGCGAAACGCGCCGCGCTGTCAGAAGACGGCGACAGCATTGTTTAGCTGACTTCCAAGTACAGCTTGGTACCGTCATTGTATTGGAAGATGGCGACATCGCGAACCATCTCGACCGACTTGATCCGTTTCCACTTTTTCCTGAAATCGAAGTCCAGTTCCATCTCGTACAATTTATGGTGAAGCAGCTCTACAGATGCCGATTGTTCGTTAGGGTAATAGACAGGGACTGAACGATTCTTGAAGGTTAGGACTCGCATCATGGTGTCATGCACCTCCGATTTGCGTTTTTCCCATTATACCGAGAACAGATTAGCCTCTTATGAAACTGTCGTAAGGAGTTTGTTTATTTTGCTTACAGATTCCTAACACTTTTCAATACCAAGGTCTTGGAATGTCATGTCATCATTCGACAAACCGGGTCCTAGGAACTGCTGTATTTCCATTTTTTCTTGTAGTACCCGTGTCCGTAATGATGGTTATCTTGGCGGCGGCGGGTAAAGCGGCGGCTGATTGGGATACGGCGGTTGCGCCGGATAATGACCGTGCGCGTTAGGATGCTGCGGCTGACCCGGATATTGACCATGCGCGTTAGGATGCTGCGGCTGACCCGGATAATAGCCGTTAGGATAAGGCGGTTGGCCTTGATAGTGGCCGGGCTGGTTCGGATATGGCGGCTGTCCGTGATGCTGGCCCTGCGGGTAATGAGGCGGCCCGTGATGATGGCCATGTTGATTCGGGTAAGGCGGATAATGCGGCGGCGGGTAATGCCCTTTCTTGAAATCGCTGCTGCTGTAACGGTGGTAACCATGTCCGTGATGTCCGGTGAGAGAATTCAGAATACGTCTTAACATCGAACTTCCTCCTTCATAGGAATCGGAAAATAGAGTAGCTTAGCTATATATACGTGAATTGCGAAGGGAGGTTTCTCGTCGTTCGGACCGAACGGGCCCGGCTTCGTAACGAACGTTTGATTCCTCGACAACGACGGCGGACAGCGCTAAGCTATTATTACAGGAGCTGATGACATGCGTAAGAGCTTAAAGGCCCGACTTGCCGAATTCGTAACCGAATTCAAGGATTATCCGCTCCAGCCCGGCAAGACGCTCGGCAAACGATACGTCGTCGAACGATTCCTAGGCATGGGCAGCTACGGTCAGGCATATGCTTGCAGAGACCTCGCGAGCGGCGGTGCCGTGCTGCTGAAGCGAAACAAACCCAGCAAAGGGAATACCGGAATACAACTCTTGCGAAGGGAATACCGGATCATGCAGGCGGCGGGACATCCTCAGATGCCGAAGCCGTTCGACTACTACACGGATGGCAAGCAAGAAGCGTTAATCATGGAGTATATTGAAGGGTATAACTTAGAGTATGCCATCTATGAGAGAAATCAAACCTTCTCCGTTAGAGAAGGTCTAAGTCTTCTTAAACAGCTCATGCAGCCGTTGAAACAATTGCATGCCGCAGGCTACGTCCACCGGGACGTCCGGATTCCGAACGTCATCCTCTCCGAGGGGCTGCCGCATCTAATCGACCTGGGACTCTCCTGCGCCGTCGGGGAGGAGCTTCCCGAAGAACTTAGGAAGGCGTTAGGCGAAGGCAGCGGCCTTCTCGCGGGGAGCGCGGGAGCGATCAAACATCGAATGAGAAACCCGCATCCTTCCAGCGATTGGTTCGGTCTCGGCCATCTGTATCTCTTTATCATGTATGCCGGCTACGAAGCCGAGGAGAATCAGGAAGAGCGCAGCTGGGAAGAAGAGCTGGCGCTTCCCGAGGAGGTCAGGCTGTTTCTTCGCAAGCTGCTAAATGACGATTCGGCATGGCCCTCCACGGAGGCTTGCGAACGCGAGCTCGACGAGTTAATCGATGTCCTATGCGAAGAAACGTAGCAAACGACAGGGAGTATGGCGTCGGGGCTTAACCAAGCCAGTGAACGGCTACGGCGATTAACGCCAGATGAAGCGGATAGAAGCTCCGCCAGACGATTCTCGGAACTTGCAGGCGATCCATCGTCCGCAGGAGCACCGGCAGGTAAACGAGAAGGACGCTGGCGAACAAGCTGAATAGCTGGATGACCCAGCCTTTGGCCGCCACCATTGCAATGTTTAAGATCAGATGCAGCCAGACCACGTTCGATGAGCCCGCATACCGATAAATGAAGACGAGCATCAGCGCGTAAGCGCCATAGTCGAACGGAATGAGTTCAAGCAGCACGACGGCAGCCGCCACTAACAGGGCTGGAAGCGGTCGTTGGTGGCGGTAACGATCGAGCAGCGACAGCATGAGCAAGCAGACGAATAGCGTCGCGATCGCGTTGACCTTCCATGTTTGGAAGGCGAACATATACGGGATTTGCGACAAAACGGCCAGACCCGCCATCCGAATCAGGTAACGGTTCAGGTTGCTCGTACGGAAGTAGCCGATTACGATAGCGTACGCATAAAGCGGGAATGCCAGCCTGCCGATCACGCGGAGCGCCGACTCCTCCGGGAACCATACGGCGCCGATATGATCAATAAGCATGGTAATCATCGCTAGCCATTGCATGATAGAGTTCACCTTCGCCGGATTTGGATTAAGATTAAGTAGGTTTAAGTATAACACAGCCTACCGCGAAGGGTCATTTGCCGAATGACGGGATGTTTGCATGAGCGGAGAAAGTTGATTATAAGCCCGCGTTCTTCTTAAGTCTGGCCGCGATCTCCAAGAAGTCTTCTTCTGAGATGCCTGGTGCGAATTCCTCCGGCACCGCCTCCAAATCGAACATCGGAGCGCCTTCCGGAGCGCCTTGGATAACCTCCAGCTTGGCGCCGGTCTGAGGATTCTGCCCGTTCCAGATGAGGACGACATCCTTGTAATCCTGCGGACTGAACGTGTACAGCTTGTTGCCAAACCCCATCGCTTCGTATTTGCGCGCCGTCTCGAAGTGATCGTTGCTAAGGTTGGGGATCGGAATCATCTTCTTCATGTCGACGCCCGTGGCGATCTCCAGCGCTTTCGCGTATGCCAGGATATGGACGCCGCCGCGAACGAGCAGATAGCCGATCATGGCTCTGGCGGTTGGATGATCGGTCATCTCGTACACGCGCATCTTGTGCGTGCGGGCGCCGCACTCGAGAAAGAAGTTGTGCAGCAGATCCAGCACGAGATTGCCGCTGTTGAATACGTAGTCGCCGCGCCACGCATTGCCCATGGAGTCGCCTGCCAGCGAAGTCTGCGCCGTGCCGATAAAGAAGTAGCTGTTCCGTTTGTCCAGACCGGCCCGCAGCGGCGCCGAATCCGGCTCGCCGGGCGTCGTCGTGCCGGTGAGCACCATGTTGATGGCGGCGGAGACGAGCTCCACGTGACCTAGCTCTTCGGCCGTAATGCTGGAGACGAGGTCGTAGAAGGGCTTCAGCTTTTGTTTATTGCGAAAGTTAAAGGACTGGTACATATAGTTGTTGAGGGTGGACATCTCTCCAAATTTGCCGCCAAGCAGTTCTTGCACGGCCGCGGCCGCATTGGCATCTGCATAGGGGGATGGGGGCAGCTCGATCTGAAGCTTGTTCTGACGAAAAAACATGGGGGCGATCACCACTTTCTCCTGAATTCGGCTTCAATTATTAATAGGTATGCCGAAGCGCTTGTCGACATACCGATCCGAGGCATCGCCATACAAATTTTGGTATAAAAAAATCAAAGAAAGACTTGACATCCTCGCCGAAAATTCGTATTCTATTTTTTGTCGACTTCATTTTATTTGCTGATGTAGCTCAGGGGTAGAGCAACGCACTCGTAATGCGTAGGCCGGGGGTTCAATTCCCTTCATCAGCATTCCAGAAACACTAATAACGACGCGGGTTTCCGAGGTTTCGGGGCTCGCGTCGTTTTTGCGTTTTCATCCGGTAGGACAGGAATATGAGCGAATGACTCTATGAATCTACCCAAGCGAGCCGTCTCTTCACGCATACACTAGAGTAAGCGTGATAGAGAGGAGGGTTCACATGTCCAATCGAGTGGAAGTAAGTTGCTGCGGTGGCGGGCAGGTAGGAGGCGCATTCGATCACCACGGCAACCG
>JAQSXN010000212.1 GCA_029256665.1 Paenibacillus sp. | reverse complement strand
TGACAGTTTGTCGTAAGCATATGCGGCCAATTGACGTTCATGCCGATCGATCTCGTCCATGCCGATGCTCTCGAGAAAATCGATCGCGGCTCCGAGACCGACCGCGCCGGCGATAATCGGCGTGCCGCCTTCGAACCGGTAAGGGATTTCCTTCCAGGTCGACTCGTACAGATCGACAAAATCGATCATCTCGCCGCCGAACTCGATCGGCTCCATGTTGTTCAGCAAGCTCTTCTTGCCGTACAACGCTCCGATCCCCGTAGGACCGCACATCTTGTGACCGGAAAACGCGTAGAAATCAGCTCCGAGATCCTGAACGTCCACTCGCTTATGCGGCGTGCTCTGCGCCCCGTCGACGACCATGATGGCGCCGTTGCGATGGGCGATTTCCGCCACTTCCTTGATGGGATTCACGACGCCAAGCACGTTGGATACGTACGTCATCGCAACGACCTTTGTGTTGGACGTGATGGTCGCTTCCGCATCCTGCAGCGAAATCGTGCCGTCGGGCTGCAACGGAATATACTTCAACGTCGCTCCCGTTGCTTTGGCGGCTTGCTGCCATGGGATCAAGTTGCTGTGATGCTCCATCGGCGTAATGACGATTTCGTCGCCTTCCTTGCACACCGTCCTGGCATAGCCGGTCGCGACCAGGTTCAAAGCCGTAGTCGTGCCGCGGGTGAAGATGATCTGCTCGGGCGTCTCCGCGTTGATGAACGATGCGACTTTGGCGCGAGCGCCTTCGTACGCATCGGTCGCGCGGGAGCCAAGCGTGTGCACGCCACGGTGAACGTTTGCGTTATCCAGCTCATAGTACCGTTTCATCGCATCAATGACGGAGCGCGGCTTCTGCGAAGACGCCGCGCTATCCAGGTAAACGAGCGGATGCCCGTTCACCTCTTGATGCAATATCGGGAACTGCTCCCGCACCGCGTTTATATTCATCCCTCCAGCTTCCTTTCGAGCAAGCGTTGAAGCTGCGTGCGTACCGCTTCTACGGAAATCTCGGAAACGACCGGCGCCAGGAAGCCGTAAATAATCAACCGCTCGGCGTCTTGTCTGCTGATTCCGCGAGACATCAAGTAGTAGACTTGCTCCGGATTCACTTGGCCTACGCTCGCCGCGTGTCCTGCCGTTACGTCGTCTTCGTCGATAAGAAGAATCGGATTCGCGTCGCCGCGTGCTTTGGGACTAAGCATCAGAACCTTTTCCGTCTGCACGCCGTTCGCTTTTGTTGCCCCGTGCTCGATCTTCGTGATGCCGTTAATGATCGCCGAAGCGGAATCCTTCATTACGGCACGCGTGATCATGTTGCTGTCCGAGTTTTTGCCGAAGTGAACGGCTTGCGTCGTCAAGCTCATTTGCTGCGCGTTTTTGCCGACGCTGATAACTTTTACGTCGGATGTGGAGCCTTGGCCATTCATGACCGACTTCGTGTCGGACAAGGTATGACCGTCGTTAAGATCGCCGAGAATCCATTCCATGCGTCCGTCGTTCTCGACGATCGCACGGCGAAGCGTCATGTCTACTCCGCTTTCCGCCATGGAGTGAACGGAACCGAAACGCACGTGCGCGCCAGGTTTAACGAACACTTCAACGATGGATGGATGCACAAACGGCGACGTTACGGCCGCCTTGTCGGATACGACGCAGTCGACGTATGTCACGCGGCTGTTGGAGTCCGCGACGATCAGAATATGGGGAGCGAACGTGGAGTCCGCATTGTCGTTGAACAGAATTGCTTGAAGCGGAAGTTCCACTTCGACGTTCTTAGGCACGTATACGAATACGCCGCCGTTCCACAACGCCGCGTTTAGCGCCGTCAGCTTGTCTTCGTCCCTCTTGACGGCCTGGAACAGGTAAGACTGAACCAGCTCCCCATGCTCCTTGCATGCCGTCTCCAGATCGGTGAAAATAACGCCTTTCGCCGCCAACTCGGCCGACATTTGCTTCCAAGCCGTGCCGGAATTGCGTTGCACGAGCAGATTTTCCGTTCCTTCCGTGACAAGCTCCTGAACGATCGCAGGCAGCTCGGCAAGCGTTCCGGCAGGGGCGGAAGCTTCGTAGTTGCCCACCGCCGTCAAATTCCAGCGCTCGATGCGCACCTTCTCCGGCTTCGGCCATGCGATGCTTCCCGCCAGCTCTGCCGCTTCTCCGCGAAGCGCTACGAGCCATTCCGGCTCGCCCTTGCTCCGTGCCAGAGCTTCCGCGGAACCGCGGTCGGTCGGAGTCGTTAGTTGTGTACTCATTCGTTTAACCTCCTTCTCCGCTTAAGCCTGGCCTACGGTTTCGTCTACGATGCCCAGTTCTTCTTTAACCCAGTCATAACCTTCGTTCTCCAGGCGATGAGCAAGCTCGGGACCGCCTGATTTCACGATGCGGCCCTGCATCATGACGTGAACGAAGTCAGGCGTGATATAGTTCAAAAGACGTTGATAATGCGTAATGATCAGGAAGCCGCGCTCTTCGGAACGCATGGCGTTCACGCCGTTCGCCACGATGCGGAGCGCATCGATGTCAAGACCGGAATCGATTTCGTCGAGAACGACGATCTTCGGATCAAGCAGCAGCATTTGAAGAATTTCGTTCCGTTTCTTCTCGCCGCCGGAGAAACCTTCGTTCAGGTAACGATGAGCGAACTCGGGGTTCATCTCGAGCTCCTTCATCTTGCCTTCCATCTGGCGAATGAATTTGATCAACGAAATCTCGTTGCCTTCTTCGCGGCGGGCGTTGATGGCGCTGCGCAGGAAGTCGGAGTTCGTTACGCCGGGAATCTCGCTAGGGTATTGCATCGCGAGGAACAGGCCTGCGCGCGCGCGCTCGTCTACTTCCATCTCCAACAGGTCTTCGCCGTCGAGAGACGCGCTGCCTTCCGTTACTTCGTATTTAGGGTGACCCATCAGCGCGGAAGCCAGCGTACTCTTGCCGGTTCCGTTAGGTCCCATGATCGCGTGAATTTCTCCGCCTTTGATCTCCAGGTTAATGCCCTTCAAAATCTCTTTTCCTTCGATCTCGGCCTTCAGACCGTCGATGACAAAATGTGTTGCCATTGTATGCAATCCCTCCAAAGGTTGGTTTACTTCTAAAATTGTTGATTCTCAATGATTCTCAATAATCATTTTAATATAGTTTTTGTTTTAAATCAATGAGCGACAGTATACGAGACCGCTCCGCTTCGTACTTTTCCGTTGTCAGAACGGGTGTCATGGCGGTCTCCGCCAATCTGTCCTCCAACCTGACCCAGGACTTGCAGCCGTTGTAAGCGTCCCGCATCGGCGCGTAAACCGGCTCGTCCAGCTTGAATATCTTCATTAATAGAAGATGGAGCGGTTTCTTTCGTTTCCACTTCAGCCGTTCTTCCGCGAACGTATCCGTCCAGATATGGCAATCCCTCAGCTTGTCCAGCGTCTCTTGATCGTTGATTTCGATATCGTCCGTCACTTCCGCGTACGCATCCAGCTTGATCCGCTCCATGCCGGGAGACCATTCCGTTAACGTCTCTTCCATCCCGTTCCGGTACGGTTCCTTTAGCAGCTCCCGCCTCTGATGCTCATAAGCAGGCATAAGGTAGAAGCTGTTGCTCAGGAGCCGGAAATCCCTCGTTTCCTCGACGATACCTCCCTTGCGCAGCACAAGAATCTGCTCTCCTTCGCGCAGCGCCTTAACGGATACCGCCCATTCCTTTAAAGCGATCATTTGCCTTTGTTGCCCATCCATCCTGATGTGCCTCCTCCTGCTTAACCGATCCCATTGTCTAAACAACCATTTATATTATCGAAAAAAAGATCGGGAGATGTCAATCTATAACGTCTCAAGGTATTCCATGGCGAATGCTAATCCATTATACTAATAGAGGTTGTTCAAAAAGTGCGTTCGACATCGAAAATTGCATTCAGCCGGACTTTTTGAACTTGCATGAATAGCATGGCGACTGAATGATAGTAACAATCGGAGGTGGGCATAATTGTCTGCATATCATCCCTTAACAATTGAAGAAGCCATCGCGATCGCCCAAGGCATGGATGGATTTTTTCCCGTTGACGCGAACCTGAGCTGCCGGGAAATCGGCGACGGCAATTTGAATCTTGTATTCCATATTAGCGACAATGCGAGCGGCAAAAGCTTGATCATGAAACAAGCGCTCCCGTACGCCAAAGTCGTTGGAGAGTCTTGGCCGCTTACGCTCGACCGCGCCCGCATCGAAAGCGAGAAGCTGATCCTCGAAGGCGAGCTTGCTCCGGGCCTTGTGCCCGTCGTATACCGCTATGATCCTGTGCTCGCGCTTACGGTAATGGAGGATCTGAGCAGCCATATCATTATGCGCCAGGGCCTTATAGCTGGCACTCGATATCCTTTGTTCGCCGACCATATTTCCACGTTTATGGCGAACACGCTGTTCTTCACGTCCGACTTCGGCATGAATCAACAGCAGAAAAAGCTTCGCGTAGGCCAGTTTATTAATCCCGAATTGTGCAAAATAACGGAAGACCTGATCTTCGACGATCCCTACACAGATTCGCCGAACAACAGCTTCGACCCCGCAATCCGCGACGCGGCGGAAGCGCTTTGGAACGACGGGGCCTTGCATTTCGAAGTCGCGATCCTGCGGGAGAAGTTTCTGACCAACGCCCAGGCGCTGCTTCACGGCGATTTGCATACCGGCAGTATCTTCGCAACGCCTGAATCCACGAAAGTCATCGATCCCGAATTCGCTTTTTACGGACCTATGGGCTTCGATATCGGTGCCGTAATCGCCAATTTACTGCTTAACTATGCCGGACAAGGCCACTGGATCCAGGACGGCAATGAACGCGCGGAGTTCCGCAACGAATTATTATCAACTATTATTGACGTATGGAACGGATTCGAATCCAAATTCCGCGCACTGTGGGAGCAGCATGGAACCGACCGCCTCACGAAAGCGGCTCCGGGCTATCTCGATTATTATTTGGGCCGCGTGCTTCAGGATAGCATCGGTTATGCCGGCGCCAAGATGGTCCGCCGCATCGTCGGCTTGGCGCATGTCGCCGACATCGACCGCATCCCGGACGACGCGAGCCGCGAACGCGCCCAGCGGCTGGCGCTGGCGATCGGCACCGAGCTGATCCGCCGCAACAGGCAGGCAAGCTCCATCGGCGTCGTCAACGACATCGTTATTACGGCTAACAATAGTTAGTCACGGAAAGGAACATCGAGATGACACAAACTTATGCCGGACTTCAGTCCGTGATTTGGCGGGGCGACAAGCTGGATCTGCTTGACCAGCGTCTGCTGCCCGAAGAAATCGTTTATTTGCCCCTCACGACTTCCGAGGACGTATGGGAAGCGATCCGGCACCTTAAGGTTCGCGGCGCTCCCGCGATCGGCATCGCGGCCGCTTACGGCGTCGTATTAGGCAGCGCGCACGCGACCAATGGCGAGGACTGGATGCAAGCCGTCGTTAAGGAAGCCGAGTATCTCGCTACCTCGCGACCTACGGCCGTTAACCTGTTCTGGGCGCTCGATCGGATGAAGGCCGCGGCTTCCGCCATCGCGGAGCAAGGTTTAAGCCTTGAAGCGGCTAAAGAAGCGTTAACGCAACAAGCCATCGCCATTCAAAGCGAAGACGAGGAAACGAACCGCATGATCGGCGAGCATGCGCTAACCTTGTTCCATGACGATATGGGCGTGCTGACTCATTGCAACGCGGGCGGGCTGGCGACGGCCAAGTACGGCACGGCGCTCGCGCCGTTCTACCTAGCAAAGGAGAAGGGCATGTCGATCCGCGTATTCGCGGACGAGACGCGTCCCGTTCTGCAAGGCGCCAGACTAACCGCATTCGAGCTTCAGCAAGCGGGAGTGGACGTTACGCTTATCTGCGACAATATGGCCGGACATGTCATGTCCAAGGGCTGGGTTAATGCGGTCATCGTCGGCACCGACCGCGTAGCCGCCAACGGAGACGTCGCCAACAAGATCGGCACGTATAGCGTCGCGGTGCTGGCCAAGGCTCACGGCATTCCGTTCTATGTAGCTTGTCCGTTGTCCACGATAGATCTGAATACCCCTACCGGAGCCGAAATTCCGATCGAAGAACGGAATGCCGAAGAAATTACGGAAGGGTTCGGCAAGCGCACTGCTCCGCAAGGCGTCAAGGTGTATAATCCGGCGTTCGACATTACGCCGCACGAATACTTGACGGCGATCATTACGGAGAAAGGCATTATCGAGGCGCCTTTCCAAGAGAACTTGCGCAAGCTGTTCCAACCGTAACTACGGGGACGCAACCCCAAGCAACGGATCCGGCGATCGCGCCTGGATCCGCAAGCTTGGGGTTTTTTCTTCGCTAAACCATGAGTTGAAGCGCGTCGCTGCCCTTCATGCCGGCCACGATACCCATCGCTTCCGCCGTCAGCGTTACCGATTCGAGCGGAGCGTTCATTAATTCTTCCAACGTGCGAACGCCAACTGCGCGCCCCGCGATAATCGCCCGGTCGCTCAACCGTTCGTTTAACAAGGTGACGTCGAGCGCTCCGCACATGATGTATCCTTTGTCCGTCGAGATGGACAATAACGTCGTTTTCGGCAGTTTCACTTCTACTCCAAGAACGGTTGCCCCATTATCCAGGACGAAAGGAACCATCCTCATCATATGAAATCCACCTCCTTCAGCCACGCAGGCTACTGCGCCGAATTACATTGCATCTCAGTATATGCGGGAAAAACGGCTCAGTATGGACGATTGCCCTCAACTGCTGTTTAGTTGTCGCACTCATCCAAAAAACGCACGACCGCTTGGCGGATTTCTTACAAGAAGCTAACAATCGCTTTGTCGCAACTTTCTATCGCGATTTCGGAATAGGACTATATGACCTGATGAAATAGTGGTATATTAGAATT